>JARUHJ010000010.1 GCA_029667085.1 Deltaproteobacteria bacterium IMCC39524 | reverse complement strand
CCTTTAGTATCCTGATGGTCTGTGCTTCGCTGAACTTCGATTTGCGCATGCGATGAGTCCTCCATGTACCGTTACATTATGCCAAGGAGTCTCATTATTGCTGGTACTATTTTAAGGGATGGTTACAGCTGCATTCCAGTAAAAAAGGTCACCAAGGCATAAATCCTGGTGACCATAATTTTGTGTATAAAAGAGCTTACTGAATACCTCGATCAATAATAAGCCTTTTTCCTCTTACAAGTCGTGATATCAAGAATCGGTCACCCGTTTCCTCCTTTTAAGGCGATACATCAGTGTCAAAAACATTTTCGTGCGCTACTATTGAATCATTGTCTTTAAGAACTTTGCAACTTCGGTTGCAAAATCTATTTCACGAACAATTTCTTCTCTCTCCAGAAGATACTCAATATCGTCGTCACTAACATGGCAGAGACAAGCATAATCATAACCGACCTGAACGCTAAGCGAATTTCCAAGGATTACCTCTCCGTCCATATATTTTGGCTTTGAAGGTTCTTCGTAACGAATAACTTTTATTCCGAAGTGCTGGAGAGCTTTAGACATTTTACCGGCAGAAAGCATTTCTCTTTTCCCTTTTCTGATCTTGGTTGATTGGTGCTAAATACTATTAGCCCTATATTGGATGTGCTCTGGAGTTACGTTAGCTCTGCTTAATAAGGTTTACCGTAAGGACAAAAAAACTTTCGAAACACGGTTTCCTGTCGGCATGATCTCTGCCGGCAACTCTTTAAAGCCTTGTTTTTTATAAGTATGGAAACGTGTACACTCAGCACCGTCTATACAGTAATTTTTAATCATTGCCTTCCAAATTAAGCTCTCCCGGTTCTTGAATTTGATATAAAAACTACACATATCAATGTACTTACACATATCCTGTCTCCTAAAACGAACCAGCTAAACAACATATATTGTCAAGATGGCAATCAATATGAAAATTAAAAAGAAAATAACTACAAACACCATTGATACGGTACTTTCATGTTTCTTGGCGGGCTCTTGTGTTATTAATTCCCACAAATCATCTGCTTGCTTTACTTCTTGAATCTTCCTCAGTTTTGCCAGTAACACTAAAGGCGCTGTAACGTAACACTGATCACCATATGTCAGCTTCAGCCAAGTCTTCTCTTGCTCGACAAAGATCACTCTTGAGCAGTGAAGACGGAAAAGTTGAGCACGAACTCGCAAGGCTGCTTCCCTGGCAAAACGGTACATTTCTGATATTGCAATGGCAGTTGAAGCTCCTGACATTAATACAGATCCTTTCATATTGGCTCTATTGCAACAGGTAAAAGCTTGTACCAGACGTTCATGCTTTCGAGGCTGCCTGAAATTTGAGTGTTATTCGTTAACGTTCCACTAAAGAAATAACCATTTTTGGCAAAGGTGACATTCATACCGTACGAGTACGCCCGGGCGATGGTATATAACGTTGCTATTTGCCGGTCTTTCATGTCTATCTCCATCCGAGCCAGAAGGAAACTGGCGAAACCTTGACCTTGGTGATCTGGGTGGGTTGCAAAATCAGTCATTTCTGCGTTGGCGTTCTCGTAGTCGATTTCAGCAGAAGAGAGAGCAACTAATTGATCAGCAGACCATACGCCGTAGTAGGCGATGTGATCCATTGTACTTCTAAGGTAATCAGGGTCATCAATTGGGAAGGGATAGCTGTCGAAGACAAGGCGGTAGAGGCTGGCTGCCTTATCCATATCTTCCGCAAAAAGCGGACGGCAGACGCAATCAGACAGACCTAACCCCGAGACCAGACCCTGCTTTGCCTTGGCAGTTTCCAGGATTTCGTTAACGAGGTCGGGTTGTGTCTCTCTCCCTCTGTCACCAATTGGGTACTTGCTGACGAAAAGCCCTTGCTCTTTGCCATTAAACAACCCGGGCACCGAGGCTTCTACCTGATAGCCGTTGTGCAAGAATAAATCCCTTTGCTTTTCTGGTATTTTCGCAAAGATTTTTGAATAGTTATTTGTCGCGGCCAAGTTATCAAGTTTAATTGCCAGACCTGGCAAATCGTCAGCGGAAGATTTCATCAGATATATTCGCTGATTGTTACGTCCATGCTGAATGATCGAGTTGCCAACTTTCTCAACAGTATCAGTCATTGTTACGCCTTTCGAACCTGTCGTTGTCAATCGGTGTGAGAGATATCGTTTTGTCATAGTCAGCTAACAACCTTTCGATGCCTGTCGAGCAATACTCATCAGCATCCTCAAGTTTGAGTTGCAGATGACATTCATCGCATTTTCGGTCGCAAAAATTAGATTCGTACTTTTCTGGCTCTTGGTAGGTGGTAATCACACCTTCATAATTACGCAGAACCACCTTGTTTGTGCTTAACGAGATGAGATAGTTAGGCGTGAGTGGAATCTTTCCTCCTCCCCCCGGTGCGTCTATGACATAGGTCGGGACCGAAAAACCACTGGTGTGTCCAATCAGGCTTTCCATGATTTCAACCCCCTTGCCAACCGGAGTACGGAAATGTGACAAACCCTCAGAAAGGTCGCATTGATAGAGATAATAGGGCCGGACACGATTCTCTACCAATTTATGAACCAATGATTTCATGATACGTGGGCAGTCATTGACACCTGCAAGCAGGACTGACTGGTTGCCAAGAGGGATGCCGCCATCTGCCAACAGGCGTAGCGCCTGACGCGAAGAAGCCGTAATCTCACGCGGATGGTTGAAGTGTGTATTGAGCCAGACAGGCTGATGCTTTTGTAGCATCTTTACAAAGTCTTCGTTAATACGGTAGGGCAGAACAACTGGCATGCGGCTACCGATACGAATCACCTGAACGTGCTCAATCTGTCGCAATTCAGTCAGGATCCAATCAAGGTAGTGGTCCGGAAGCATCAACGGGTCGCCGCCTGAGAGGAGGACATCGCGAATGGCCGGAGTGTTTCGAATGTAATCGAGGCCTTCTCTGATTTGATTCTGATCAGGGATGAAATCGACATCTCCAACTTTTCGCTTTCGAGTACAGTGACGACAATACATTGAGCAAACATTGCTGACATGAAAAAGAACCCGATCAGGATAACGATGCGTAATTCCCTTGGCTGGGCTGTCTTTGTCCTCAGCCAGCGGGTCAATCATGTCATTTTTACCAATCTCTAATTCGGCCGGAGATGGAAAGGCTTGTAAATAAACCGGGTCGTTTTTGTAATCAGACGCATCAATCAGCGAAAGATAATAAGGAGTGATGGAGAGCGGAAACCTCTTCAGAGTCAAATCAATTTTTCTGCGCTCTTTATCCTGAAACCTAATGCCAAGAAGGTTCTCAAAGGTCTCTACTTGTTGAATCGAGTTTTTAAGTTGCCAGCGCCAATCTTTCCAGTTAGACATTGAGACTGGCTCTTCTGACATTTGTTCGGCGATATTCTGTTGTCTACTACTGTATATGGGCATTGGTTATTTCCTCAGACATTGCTTTCAATTCAAATCAAATTAGTTGTCAGTCTTCCCAGCTTTTGTGTCAAAGACTAATCCTCGAGAATTATCGAGCTCGTCAATCTCCGGCTTTCCACTGTATTCGTTGCAACCCTTTTCACTCTCCTTGATGTCTTTATGTCCTGGCAAAGCGTTTTAGCTTGCTCAACCGCTTGCGTTCCCGTCTTATCGCTTCATCCTGCTTTCTGTTCCGTTTAGCGCTCGGTTTTTCATGAAACCGTCTTCTTCTCAGTTCACGAAAAACTCCTTCCTGTTGCAGTTTGCGCTTCATCACACGCATTGCCTTGTTTATGTCGTTATTGATAACTTTAATTTCCACATCTCCTCCTTAATGTCTTTGGGTAATCAATACCTCTAGTCCCAGACGGTTGTATTGTTGTTTAAATGGATTCCAAAAAAAGCATCTTATAGAGTCAGGTGGATATCATTTTTCAATCGCCTGACACCATCTATGCTTTGCAAGTAAGGTTGTGCTGAGACAGAGAAGCCAATAGGATTGGCCTCGTTTTCAGCGAAGGCACGTACGTCAAAAATGGAAAAAGTCATTGGAAGCAGATGATAGTCTGCGGTGGGGATTAGAGATGTTAGGCAAAAACGTGCCTTTAGTTAACTTGCTGTATGATTTTTTGATAAGGACAGGGCCACCCGCACCCGATCTTAAAGCGGAACGCTTCAAGCCAGTGCTGCCCTATTGAGAGAGGGTTCGTCCCGAAATCACCGAGGGTCATTACGGTCCACCTCATTTGCGGGTCTTTGGTCGGTTCGTTCGGAAAGATAACGCCGCCAAGACTTAAGAGGTCACAACGCTAACATCTCTGCGGCGTTGAGTCAAATTGGACGATTCTCTCCCGTTGATGACCCCTCGTTGACCTAGATTTATGGCTGTTGTAAGTTAAAAACATCATGAAGTTAAGCTTTAACATGGAGGATGTCAGCCAGATCGTTGTAGGCTCGGCGGCGTTGGCGATCCCAATCTCTTTTTCTGAGGAGGCGTGGAATATCGGCGCGACACTGCCCTTTTTTAAACTGTTACTTGTATTCTTCCTCTCAATGGCTTTTCTATCTTTTTTTGCTTACGAAAGTGTTTTTCAGGCAAACATCAAATACAGGGTTCCTGTTTTCATTGCGCGCATCTTCTTTGCCTACACGATTGCAGGCATTGTCGTGGCCCTGATCTTGTTCTCATTGGACAAATTCCCTTTGCTTTCTGAACCTGTTCTTGCACTCAAGCGTTTGATCGTGGTCACCATGCCGGCGTCAATGGGGGCGATCATCGTCGATGGATTTGATAAAGAGTAAGCGTTCCCTTAATCACCCCTAAGCCGTCTCTATAAGTGCAGTCAGCCTTCTGAATGATATAATGACATTTCGCAGAAAGCTTATCAGGAGGTTGACATTATGCATAGAGATCGCGTTGTCATCATAGGCGGGGACGCTGCAGGAATGAGTGCTGCAGCAAAAATCCGTCGAGAACAACCTGAGCGCGATATTCTGGTTCTTGAACGCACCAGTTACACATCTTACTCTGCGTGTGGCATTCCTTATTACATCGGCGGCTTGGTTGATAACTATGAAGATCTCGTCGCGCGATCTCCCGAGACTTTCCGAGGCGAATATGCCATTGATGTTCGTATTCATCACGAAGTTACAGGTATCGATGCTGTCAACCAAAGGGTATCGATCAAAACAGATGAAGGCCGCGAACTCAGCGAACCCTATGACCATTTGTTGATTGCTACCGGTGCACGTCCGATCTGCCCCAAAGTACCGAATGCAGATGCAGAAGGGATCTTCGGGCTGTCGACCTTGGCTAGCGGCTTGCGCGTACAGGAATTCATCGAACGAAATAAGCCGCGCCGGGCTGTTGTTGTTGGCGGTGGCTATATCGGCTTGGAGATGGCTGAGGCCCTTGTCCGCAGAGGTCTCGATGTGTCCTTGGTACAGCGTGGACAAGAGGTCATGGGAACCCTTGATTCAGACATGGGACAACTTGTTTCTAAAGCCTTGCGGGATATCGGTGTGACCCTATATTTGTCCGAGGAGTTTACTGCCTTTGAGACTAAAGATGGCAAAGTCTCTGAAGTAAGAACTGATCAAAGGAGTCTTCCGGCTGATATCGTGATCCTAGGGATAGGTGTAACGCCAAATTCTGAGTTGGCCGCTGGGGCAGGTATTGAATTGGCTGCAAAAAATGCAATTAAGGTCGATGATCAGATGCGGACCAGCACCACGAATATCTGGGCTGCTGGCGACTGCGCTGCCTCGGTCCACAGATTGACCGGGCAACCGATCTATATTGCGTTGGGAACAGTAGCCAACAAACAGGGTCTGGTCGCAGGGACCAACCTCGCCGGAGGTGATTTGCGATTCCCTGGGGTCATGGGGACAGCGGTGAGTAAAATTTGTCAGGTTGAAGTCGCACGAACCGGTCTGCAAGAAAAAGAGCTACAAGAAATCGGCAGCGAATATGCCACCGCAATCATCAAGACCAAGACCCGGGCAGGTTATTACCCCGGCTCCGGGTCAATTTCAGTCAAACTGCTCGGTGAAGTCGCAAGTGGTCGTTTACTCGGAGCTCAGATCGTTGGCATGGAAGGGGCTGCCAAACGCATCGACGTAATCGCTACGGCGCTAACTGCTGGGATGACAGCGCAAGACCTGATCGACCTCGACCTGAGCTACGCACCACCCTTTTCTCCGGTCTGGGATCCGGTGCAGATTGCCGCACGTCAGCTTATCAAGCAACTTTAATCGTTGACCGTCCTTTGCGTCTCTCGAATGTGAGCGTAATTCAGAAGGGCGACGAAAATGCTTCCACCCACTAGGTTGCCAACGATAGCCAAGGCGATGAACTTCAGGATCTGAGGTAAAGTAAAAGAGTCGCTGATAAAATTGGCAGTAAAGATCTCAACCGAACCGGCAATCGAATGGTGCAAACCACCGATTCCGATGATGAACGTGACAATGTAAACCGAAATGATCTGACTCATGGTCGGCTGGGTTGCCATCACCAACCAGGCGCCCAAGGCCATCAGCCATCCTGCAAGAAGCGCACTGATAAACAACGGCCAGCCTGCAAAATGCACAAGGTGTTTGGCGATCACAATGTATCCTGATTGAGCGCCAATCACACTGTCTGCAGTTACCAGGAATCCGGCGCTGACCAAGGCTCCCTAGAAGTTGCCAGCAATGTTGCTGTCGAGAGTTCCTCTTAGCCAAAAGTCGAAATTATTGCTGACCCGGTCCCCCCGACAAACTTATCAGGCTATAGAGCGTTAAGAGTCGAGTAAATAAGACCTGTCAACGTTGCTCCTTGAACCAGTAATAGCCATAACCCTGGATCTCTAAAGAAGCCCCTGTTTTTTCGAAGCATTCACCAGAGATCTGATCAACAAGGCCACCATAACCTGCACCCCAGGTGCCGATATCTTCAAAAGTCATCAACTGCGTTTGATTACTGAAGTTGGCAACCACAAGAACACGCTCTGCCGGCGAAGTCAGGCTATAGCGTTCGAACACAAACAGATGAGGGTTGTCCAAATCGTACAACTCGCGGTTGTTAAAATCGGCAAACACCTGGAGTTCCTTGCGAACAGCAATCATTTTTTTGAGAGGGTTGAAGATCTTGTATTCCAGCGTCCCGGGGACTGAGCGTAAGTCTGCTTTTTGCCAATCAATGGTCGGCCTGTGGACCCAGCGGTTGTCACCTTTTTTATGAGGATCTCCAAGGTAGGAATCGTCATTCAGCGTACCAAGAGCATCACCATAATAGAGAAGCGGCAGGCCGCCGAACGAGAGGATCAGATTGTGCAGCAAAAGGATCAATTTGATCGAGTCATCGATGGCCTGTTCGTCGCCTGTCTCCAGAGCATGCTGTAACCCGACCAGAGAGGCAAGCGAACCGGAGATGCGCGCGTCTCCGGTTTTGCTGTTTTGTCCGAACGGCAACCCTCTGGCATGGGACTCGTCAAACTGGCCGGTAAAATAATCAATCAGAAACTTACGATGAGGCACTGGATCATATCCACAGGCTACAATGTCCTGATCGTCAAAACCGAGACCGATATCATCATGACAGCGGATGTAATTAAGCCAGGTGGCCCGCTCCAGTTTGACCGGCAGACTTTTGATCCCCTGATTCAATAGACGGGCGTTTTTGGTCGCGGCAGCATCCCACATCAGGGCCATGAAGGTCGCATTGTAGGCAATCTCACATTCCTTAGCGATGACCGCATCCTCCCCAAAGTACTTAATCACTTCCAACGGGGCCACAATGGCCTCAGCGATAAACAAAACCCCTGGCGCCGTGACTTGACAGCAATCTTTCAACAACTGCAAAATCAGGTGGGCTTCCCGCTCATTCTGGCAGACGCGACCGATTTTCTTCCACAAGAAAGCTACCGCGTCGAGTCGCAGAATGTCGGCACCTTGATTGGCCCAGAAGAGGATAATGTTGAGCATTTCTATGAACACAGCTGGATTGCTATAGTTGAGGTCCCACTGGTAATCGTTGAAAACGGTCATGACCCAGCGTTCCATCGTCTCGTCCCAGGTGAAATTCCCCGGCGAGGATTCCGGGAAAATCTCCGGCATGCCCTGCTCATACAGGTCAGGAATCTCACGGCTCTCAAAGGTGTAGTAATAGTCCTGGTAGACAGGGTCGCCGGCACGCGCCTGCTCTGCCCAGTAGTGTTGGTCGGAGGTGTGGTTGACGACCACGTCAAGAACCAGCAGGATCTCTCTTTTTCGCATCTCGGCCGCCAACTCAGAGAGCTCTTCTAACGTCCCGATATGCGGATCGATTTCGCGAAAGTCGCTGACAGCATAACCGCCGTCACTACTGCCTTCCGGGCAGCGTAGAATCGGCATCACATGAACCAAGTTGACCCCCAGCTCCTCGAAGTAGCCGAGGCGGTCTTGCAATCCGCGCAAGGTTCCGGCGAAGCCGTTGCAGTAAAGCGCCATTCCGACCCATTTTTGATGAAGGAACCAGTTGAAGTCTTTTTCCCTGTCGAGGTCAATTTGGCGCAGATGGTCAGGTCGTTTGATATAATGCTGTGCCATTGTCTCGACAAGGCACTGTGCATGTTTATGAAAATCTTCACGGTCTCCGTAGAGGGTTTCGAACAGGGAATGAATAGCGTAAAAGTTGGCCCCCAAGCGGGTGTAGAAATGCCGCAGATCCTGGTTAGAGATCTCCGGTTTGATCCGGTTGAGGATGTCATTCAGAAGAGAGTGTGAGACCTGTTCGTACATAGGTTGCCTTTGGTTATCCAGCTTTAGCGACAAGACTCTAGAAAATGGTGATAAAAAGATGCATCTGTTGATGTTGCACCGCGCAAACTGATGACCTTTCCGGCAAACCGCTGGGCCGCGTCAAGTGTTTCCGGAATGCTCCATCCTGCCAGAAGACCATGCAGATAGACAGCAGTGAACGCATCGCCGGCGCCAACCGTATCGATGAAATTTTCCACCGGAGGGGCCGCAAGATGATGTATCTCTCCGCTCTGTTCCCTGACGATCGCACCTTCTTCGCCACAGGTTAAAATGACCTGTTCCATCTGAAATTTGTGCTGTAGTTTTTCCAGGGCGTCGGCAAGACTCTTTGCCTGAAAACCGAGCGCGCGCAATTCATCTTTATTCAACTTCACCCAGCGGGCTGTGGAGAGCCAGCTCTCCACAGTCTGCAGATCCCACCAGGGCTCTCGCAGGTTGACATCGAGAAAGATCGACATCCTGGTAGAGTGACGCAGTTGCTCCAAGGCGCTGCGCGATGCACTGTGACGCAAGCCAAGGGTGCCATGGTACAGCAGCACACCATTACCAAGCACCGGTAGCTGGCCTTCATGAATGAAATCATAGGCACTGTCCGCAACAATGTGGTAACGCGGCTCATTGTCAATCAGCTCAACCTGGACCTGTCCCGTGGCATGGTCCGGGTCACACTGTACCCCTTCCGTGCTCATTCCCCAGGTACGCATTGCCTGCAGGATGTCAGTACCATAGCTGTCCTTGCCAACGCGTGAAATGAAAAGTGGGGCGTCACCCAGGGCCTGCAGATTCCAGGCAACATTGAAGGGCGCTCCGCCCAGGATTTTTTCACCTGTTGGAAAGAGATCAAAAAGAACCTCGCCAAAGAGGGCTATCTGTTGGTTAGAGATCATGTTGAAAACCGATGGAGGTCAAGCTGGTTCGAAATTCAGGTTGAAAATGCCAAATACCCTGCAGCACGCCAGCCGCATAATTGCCACCCAACGAAAACGTGTCGTCGCGGGCCAGATAAAGGGCCGTCGTGTGACCGCCGTCGGACGCCATTTTCTGAGCCAGAGCCCTGACTTCTTCACTGGCGTTGGCTACCAGAACCGCATTGATACCGCTGCCGAGCACGGGAAGGTCGTTGCCACTGTCACCGGCAAAGACCACTTCTTTGGTTTCATATTCGAGATGTTGTTGAAGAAACCGAAGACCGTGAAGCTTGGTGGCGTTTTGCGGCAGAACATCCAGAAGGCCGACCTGCATGGGCTCGTCGACGCTCCAGATCAAGCTGGCGTGGACGCCCAGGTCATGTAGTATGGCTGCCATTTGTGCAATAATCTCATCTTTGTCGATATACAGGTCGAGGTAGTAGCTCAATTTAAAACGATTCTGCTTTTCCTCTTCCTGCAACGTTAACTCACGAATGTGACGAAACGCTCGTTTGAGTTGAGCATGACTCTGGCCGCACCAGTCGGCAGAAATTTGGTCCTCCCAGGCGGACATTTCCTGCACCTGGTCATCGATATAATAGTAAATTTTACTGCCGACATCGGTAATGGCGTAATCGGGGAGTGGCAGCGCATAGTCGATGATAGCTTGTTCCACCAGGGCCTGGTGTCGGCCAGTCACATAGACCAGACAGACCTCAGGCTGCTGGCAAAACTCATGGAAGCAGCGACGAGCCTCAGGATGCTCTGGTTGGTTGCCATTGGGAATAATGGTGCGATCCATGTCTGTGCAAAGAAGCAAACGCTTTAGATTCATAGCCCAGAATCCTCAGTTCACTTCCAGAGGGTCTTTGCAGGCGTCAAAAAAATCGTAATGTTGCAGGGCATCGAGAATGCCTCTAGCGTGTGACTTCTCGGAGAAGTAAATACGGTCAATATCGATCAATTGCGACAATTCTTCGTGATGACGGTTGGCAACCACAGCCGCCAAGGTATTGCCACGCATCATGTCCTCGTCTGCCCCTGACCCTCCCGCCACAAAAACAGCTTCGAGATTGATTCCCTTCCGGTCAACGACATAGCGCAGGGCCTGCCCTTTGGAGGCGCGCAAAGGTAAAATATCCAAGTATTGTCCGAAGGCCATCTGCACGTGAACCGATTGTTCTTCCTGATGCAGAAGTGTGATGACCTCTTCCAGGTCAACCTGCTCCGGATCAATATAATAGCTGATTTTGAAGCTGCTCTGCTCCTGTTTCAACTGTGGCTTCAGGCCTGTAATATCTGCAAGGATTTTCTTGACCCTACGGGGGGCCCACTGGTGATCGATGTGTCGCCCCCAGGCGACATCGGCAACATGCTCCGGTGCATAGTAGATTTCGGTACCGCTGCTGGTGATCAGGACATCAGGAGCCGGGATTTTATGTTTTTTTATCAACTTCAATGCAGAATCTAGCCTGCGTCCTGTCGCGATGATGAAATAGGTGCTAGTCCGGTGCTGACGCAAAACTTCACTGAGTTCACGTAGAGCATGATCATCGCCAACCAGGTTTTGATCCAGGTCACTGACGATTGCCCGGTCCCGGTAAATCGCGCTACGTTCACGGACCGGATGACGAACCAGAAGTTCGGTGCGATCTGCGATCGCCTTAACCAGCTTCATATAGTGCTGTGCATGGGCGGTCCATGAATAGTGTATGCGTACCTGTTTGATGCCGCTTTTGCTGTATCGTGACCAGATCTCTTTGCCTTGCAACAAGCTCAATAGCGCCTGCGTGATGGATGCCGGCTCCAACGGATCGATTAAAATACCATTTTTGCAATTATTGATAATATCGCATGGGCCACCATCTTCTGTTGCGACCAGTGGCAATCCTGACGCCGCAGCTTCAATCAAGGTGAGGCCGAAAGGCTCGGTCAACGCCGGATTGACGAAGACGCCACCAGAGGCTGCGGCAATACGGTAAATTAGCGAAACCTGACTGCGTTCATGCTGCTTCGGCAGGGAGACTTTCCCGTAGAGATCATAACGATCGATCGTAACCAGCACGTCGTGGAAGACTTCTTGAGCCCCCTCTTCCAGGTCATCGATATCATCACGAGTTCCTGCAACAATCACCAGATTTGCTAATTTCTGTAGCTCTTCAGATTGGCCAAAGGCTTCAACCAAAGCCGTGATGTTCTTACGTTTGTCCGGGCGGGAGAGAGCGAGAATGATCGGTTTGTCCGGACAAATCAGGTGTTGTGTTAATGTCGTGTGGAGCGGGGACGGGATTTCGGTGCCTTCCGGTGGCTTGAATTGCTCGAGGTCCGTGCCTGGTGGAATGACCCGCATCTGATCAGGTTGGTAATGGTTGTAAAGTTCGTACTGCTCTTTAATCTCCTGCTGGGTGCTGGTAATAACTCTTTCTGCCGTTGCCAGCGTCATCTCTTCCGCAGTAATGCGTCGGCTCATATTAAACGTCTTCTCGATCTCTTCCTTACTCAAACCGCTGGCGAGAAAACGACTCCGCTTGACGCGACCAAGTGAATGCCCGGTGTGCAAGAGCGGAACAGCAAGTAAATTGGCCAGATGTGAGCCGACGTAGCCGGCATCCGCATAATGGCTGTGAAGAATGTCAGGCTGCAATTCGTTACTGCGGAAGAATTCGGCAAGATTATCGGCAAAGCTGTCGAGATGATCCCAGAGCTGCTCTTTCGGGATGTATTCCGGTGAACCCGCCTCGATTCGCACAATGCGCAGATTTTCTTCCAGTTGCTCGACCGGTTCGGCATAATCTTTTGAGACTTCGTCGTCAATAACCCGTCGCGTAACTAAATCCACCTGGCGCACTGCACTGTTTCGAGCTAGCGCACGCGCCAGTTCAACGACATAGAGGGTTTGCCCACCGGTGTCAGCATCCCGCCCCAGTTCGAGATTGTGGCCACGAATCAGACCGTGAATACTCAGGAGGACGATATAGAAGCCTTCAGTCTTTTGTTCCATATTTTAGATAAGTTATCGAGTTAATAAAAATATATTTTCAAGATTCTTGCTATCAACCTATCAGGTGTAGGGCCCTTTATCAAGGTGGTCTGGAAGTCAAGGAAAGATCCTTAGGCCGAAAGTTTTGATTGTTCACAACAACAGAAGATAAAGGGCCACAGGGGAAAAATTTGACTTGAGGGATTGATCAAGTTCGTTAAGCTTATAGGCAAGGACAGCTTAAGAAGCTAATTTTATTCAATAATAACTCAAAGCTATAAAGCAGGCTGACAAAATCATGTCGATCATTTACATCCTTTTGGTTCTGCTGGTCGTAACCCGGATCTTCGGTGAGATCTCCGAACGCTTTGGCCAACCTGCGCTGTTGGGTGAACTGGTCTCGGGGGTCTGTCTCGGAATGTTGGTCAACAATTATCATGAGACATTCCCGATTCTGGCGGGGCTCTCCGACAACGAGGTCTTTACCGCAATCACAGACCTTGGCATCTTCTTCCTGATGTTGCTCGGCGGCATCGAGTTGAACCCGGTCAAACTCTTCAAAGCTTCCAAAGTTGCCACCGTTGTTGCAACAGGCGGCATGGTTATCCCGTTCGCCCTCGGAATCTCCTTCGGTTTCCTGGTCCTTCCCGTTTCGGAACTCCGCTTTGCCCAAGCGCTCTTCCTCGGCACTGTGATGGCAGTGACTGCCGTCCCCGTGAGCATCAAAACCCTTATGGACCTCGGCAAGATGGAGACCAAGGTTGGACAGACCATTATTTCGGCAGCCGTGATTGACGACACATTTAGCCTGGTCATGCTTGCCGTGCTGACCAGTTTTATGCAAAGTGGCAGCCTCCCGGAAATGTCATTTCTGGCGCTGCTCTTCGGTAAAGTTATCCTGTTCTTCCTTTTGGCCAGTGTCATGGGTCACTACCTGTTTCCGGCAATCGGTAGATGTCTGGTCAAGAGCCGAGCTGAAGAATTTGAATTCAGTATGCTACTGATTGCGGCTTTGGCCTACGCACTGCTGGCCGAGGCTCTGGGGATGCATTTTATCCTCGGCGCATTTCTGGCCGGCCTGTTCTTCCGTCGTCGCACTATCACGCCGGAGGTCTATGATGACATCCTCGCCAAAACAAAAGGCTTAACGACTGGTTTTCTTGCGCCGGTTTTTTTCGCCTCGATCGGGCTTCACCTTGACCTTGGCGCGTTGCAAGCCATACCTTTTTTCGTATTGACACTACTTGCTATAGCTACGATCGGTAAAGTAGCAGGGGCTGGCTTGACTGCCCGCGCAATGGGTATGTCGAACAAGGAATCATTTGCAATAGGGGCGGGGATGAACGCCCGTGGAGCGGTCGAACTGATCATTGCGGATATCGCTTTGCGGGCCGGGATATTTAACCTGCCGGAGCCAACTCCGCCAGTGATTCGTTACCTGTTTTCGGCCGTTGTCATAATGGCAATCGTTACGACTTTGATGACACCTCCGGTGCTGAAGATGGCTTTGAAAAAAAATGACCAGATCGATTAAGAGATGAACGGAGATACCATTGAACAACAATAATACTCCTAGAAAAAGTTGTGAAAGCTTTCTCAATGATGCTTTTGAACATCTGGAGATTGACCCGGAGATGCAACAGTTGCTGCGCAGTCCCTATCGCGAAGTTCGATTCGAACTGCCATTGAAGCGTGATGACGGTTCAATCAGCCTGTTTTATGGTTACCGGGTTCAGCATAACCAGAGCCGCGGGCCATTCAAAGGAGGCTTGCGTTACCATAAAGACGTCGATTTGGAACATTTTGTCGCTTTGGCAGAAATCATGACCTGGAAAACCAGTCTACTTGATTTGCCTTTCGGTGGTGGCAAGGGGGGAATTGACTGTGATCCCACACAACTTTCATCCAATGAGCTGGAAACCTTGACCAAACGTTACGTTCAAAGGATTTCCATGCTCATTGGCCCTGATCGGGACATTACTGCTCCAGATATGGGAACGGGCCCGCGAGAGATGGCCTGGATCGTGGATGCATTTTCACTTAGCGAAGGTTTCAACCCTGCCGTTGCTACTGGCAAACCTATTGAACTAGGCGGTTCAAAAGGCCGGCTCGAAGCCACGGGCTATGGAGCTGCTTTAATAACTTCAATAGCTGTTGACAAACTGGGGATTGATATAGGTGCGACGAAAGTCGCTATTCAAGGGTTCGGTAATGTTGGCTCGAATGCTGCCCGATTTTTGCATGAGCGGGGAGCACAAATAATTGCGATCTCAGATTCCAGTTGTGGACTATACAATAAAGACGGTCTTGATCTTGAGATGTTAGTTGATATGGCCAACCATAAGCAAGGAGGCGGACAGTTTTCGGAATGTACTGGTGATTTCAAGAAGATAACCATTGATGAATTACTGCAACTTGATACCGAGGTTCTCATTCCGGCAGCGGTCGGTGGTGTCATCAATAGAGACAACGTCGAAAGCGTGAAGGCCAAGATGATTGTTGAAGCAGCCAATATGCCGATCACATGTGACGCGGATAGCAAGCTCAATGACAAGGGGGTCGTTGTGATCCCTGACATCTTGGCAAATGCCGGGGGAGTAGTCGTGTCCTATCTGGAATGGGTGCAAAATCGTCAACGTTACCAATGGGACGAAGTGAAGGTGAATGGTGAACTCGACAGGCGCTTAAGACAGGCGTGGGAAGAGGTCAGAGCCAAGGCTGACCAGGACAAACTGAACTATCGCCAGGCCGCTTATGTGATTGCCGTTGAACGTATCATAAAAGCAATTAACATGAGGGGTTTTTAAGTCAAATAGAATTGAAAATGGACTTTTGCGTTTCTGACACTGTGCTTTTGCTGAGGCTGGCTAATCAAGGAGAATATCTATGAAAAAAAAGACCGAGAATCGGCTCAATATTGAGCTTGCTAAATCCGTTCAAAAGACCCTGATTGCTCACCAGTTTGATCAAGACAAAATACATGAGACCATGCAATTCCTCGGCCTGGTCCTGGGTGGAATGATCGGCTCCATTTTCGATGAAGACGAACATGACGAAGAAGTGGCAAAGGTCGTCAAATATATTAAGGTAGGGATCGAAAAAGGTTTGCCATAGACGTCAGCAATGGTGATGCAGACGTGCACAATTCTATATCTTTAAACTATTCGTACCGGCCAGTGGTTAAATGCGTTGAACAAGGAGAAGATAGTGAGACAATTAAGTAAATTAAGTGAACTTGGCGGCTGCCAGATACAAGCTGTTGATGGCGAAATAGGGAAAATCACAGATTTTATCTTTGATGAAGGGACTTGGAGAATCCGTTATTTGGTTGTAGCGACAAGCGCCTGGCTGCCAGGCCGGAAAGTTTTACTGCCTCCAAACTGGGCGCAAGAGGTTGATTTTACGAATCGCATTGTCGTGACAGATCTTGAACTGTCACTGATACAGACCGCGCCTCCGTACGACCCAGACAAAGTTATCAGTCGTGACTATCAAATAGAACTTTTCAAACATTATGGGAAAGCAATGGATCAGGACTGAATTTCTTTAAGGACACTTCCTAACTGTTGCTGATTGACATCAAGAAAACCACAATGAGCTTTTCAATTAATAGTCTTGCACATAATTTCTACGATTCCTCTAGGGAAAATCGGAACAGCTAAAGCGAAGGTATAAAGACAGAATTCTTTGTGTTTGATGGTTGTGAAGAGAACCCCCACGAAGGAAAATAAAAACAGAACATTTTCAGGCTACTCTGCTTAATAACCACGAAAGGGCTTTCCATGGATCTGTTACGTATTCTCATTGCCATTCTGCTCCCTCCTCTCGGTGTCTTCTTGCAGGTTGGCATCGGCAAACACTTCTGGATCAACATCATCCTCACCCTGTTAGGATACATTCCTGGCATTGTGCACGCGGTCTGGGTTATTGCAAAAAAGTAGCTTTAATCGCCAAAACGAATCGAGGAAGTCGACATGAAAAATGCCCCCAGGAGATTTACATTACCTACCGCGCACTACAACAGTGATGGCCAATTGAGACGCGTCGGTTTTGAGCTTGAATTTACTGGTTTAACGATTTCAGAAACCGGACAAATTCTGCAGAAGGTCCTTGGAGGGGCTTTACGCGAAATATCTCTAGCTAAATCCGTTCTTCAGGTTGATTCCTTAGGAGAATTCAGTGTCGAACTGGATTGGAGCTACATCAAAGCAGAGGCTGCAGAGGAAGGGAAAAACCCCAGCCAATGGCTTGAACTGTTGAGCCAATCTGCAGCCTTGCTGGTTCCTGTCGAAATCGTTTGTCCACCAGTGTCTCTGGACAAACTGGGGGTCCTGACCCCGATGACATCTGCCCTACGCGAAGCCGGTGCGACAGGCACTGAAAGTTCGGTCATCGCGGCGTTCGGCGTCCACATTAACGCTGAGATCCCTCGAATTGACGCAACACATCTCTATTCGTATTTACGGGCTTTTGCATTGCTGCAGTGGTGGTTGGTCGATAGATACGATATCAATTTAACCAGGAAGCTTAGCCCCTACATCGACCTTTATCCAGAAGCTTATCTTGAGCAGCTATTCGCCAGCAAAGACCCTTCTCTGGACAGTTTGTTTGACAATTACCTGGAGCATAACGCTAGTCGCAACCGCGCTCTGGACATGTTGCCACTGCTCGCAGAGATTGATGCGGAGCGGGTTCATAACGCTGTGGGAGATGATCGCATACAGGCTCGACCAGCCTTTCACTATCGTCTGCCAGATTGCCACATCGAAAAGCCCGAGTGGTCACTGGTCAGCGCCTGGGATAGCTGGCTGATTGTGGAACGTTTGGCCGCGCACAAAGAATCTCTCCAGCAACTTACAGATCAATTTCTAACTATGTCCAGACCGCTGCTCGGTGTGAGTCGAAGCGATTGGACAGATGTGATAGATCAATGGCATCACGACCTTATGTCGGAGTAACAGGCTCCGCACGCCGCTGGGCACCCGCCTGGTGGTGTACGCACCTTGCGCTTTGGCTAGCTGGAGCCAAAGCTATCCGAATCAGCCTGAAGCATTCTGCGAACGAAAACACACTGGTAGCATTGGTGATTGGCGGAGGCAATGATATAGGTCCGGAGCACTATGGCGGAGATATCCGGGAAAAAGTCAAATTGGATCCAGAACGCGACCAGCTGGAAATAGGCTGGATTAAATATGCCCTGAAGAAGCAGATACCCCTGTTGGGAATTTGTCGTGGTGCTCAGTTGATCAATGTCGTTCTTGGCGGCAGCCTTCATCAGGACATCCGCTCTCTACGAAAACTCACTTACAATCGCCCCGGGCTATTGCCGACCAAACAGGTTTATCTGGAGGAAAAATCGCGATTGAGCCGCATTTGCAAAAGGGTTCACTTGCGTGTCAACAGCCTCCATCATCAGGCAATTAAGGTGCCAGCCGACAACATAAAAGCTGTCGGCTGGGATCTCGACCAGATTATTCAGGCCATAGAAAGTCGTGACAAACATCGAATTATCGGAGTGCAGTGGCATCCAGAATATCTCTTCTATCTCCCTTCACAATGGAAATTGTTTCGCTGGTTGCTGCGGAGTGACTCATGAGTGGATATTTGCCACTTTTTACCTCTTCATTTCTGGGAGCAGACAAGTAATATGAATCATTTTTATATTTCACTAGCCATAATATGAAAAAGCCCTCGATCTCCTTAATAGAGGCTTTTCCTACTTATCACGATTGCCAGGAAGCTTTCATCGTTATTGGAATGCGTGACTTATCGGGCAGTCTGTCACCTGCCAAAACTCCCTTGGACATATGACTCCCCCTTCTGTCAGGATAGTTGCGAAACGAAGGGGCTTGCCGGCTATATATGCCTACTGACACAACTGCTTGTATTTGAAAAAATTAGCGCCCTGATATGCGAGTGGTAAAATTGACTAATTCAGAGCGATTTTTGTCTTGTTGACTGAGGCTTTAGTACACGTTTTTATAAACTGAGCCAGACCGGGGGACAAATGTTACGAAGGAGGTGTCATGTGGCAACGAAAAGTAACTATCCTGCGTGAAGAGCAGCTCAAGCAGGCGATTAATGATTCCATCCAGACTGAAAAGGATGCCATGGATTTTTATCGTCTGGCAGGCGAGAAGATGTACAACGAGCGCCCGCGCCTGACCTTTAAGCTGCTGGCACATGAAGAACGTGAGCACGCCCGCTCCTTCTACGAGGCTTACAGCCGGGACGGTCTGCCCCCGTTTGACACCATGATGGCCGCCCCTCCCGACGCCGACTCAATCTGGTTGAAAGAGCTGAAGGAAGCTATGCTCGGAGATTTTGACGAAAAACAAGCACTGGCTCTGGCGATGCAGCTTGAACAAGCTCTGGAAGAAGAATTACGGGCGATTGCCGAGCGAATTGAAGATGTAGCGGTGCGCGAAGTTTATCTGAGCAACGCCCGCATGACCCATGGTCACCTGGAGATGCTCACCGAAGATTACAATCTGGCCCATCTGCAAGACTGAACATTTTACGGAGCCGGATCTGGCCGGTTTTCGGGGTGGGCCATTTCCATGTCTGATAAGTGGTAAATTGCGAGAGTTACCGTGCCGTATAGATCAGCCAGAAACCACCAGCTATAACCAACAGGCCACAGACACGTTTAACCCAAAGCGTGCCCCGCGAGCGTTCATTCCAGTTGAGATATTGTTGCACCTTCTCTGTAAATGTTCCGGCGAAAACGATCACGGCGCAATGACCAAAACCATAAGCAAGAAGTAACAAAACCGCGTAAAGAGTGTTGCTGTCTGCTTCTGCAAAGGCAACACCCAGCACCGGCCCCATAAAGGCGAAAGTGCATGGTCCCAAGGCAATGCCAAAGATCACGCCGAGCATCAATGCAGCCAGTAAGCCTCTGCGTTTGATCCCGACCTGAGGAGGCCCAGACCAAGGCATCGGGATCAGGCCCCAGAGATGCAGGCCGAACAGGAAAAAAATTCCTGCTACCAACCAGTTGCCATAGGAGCCCAGGTCTCCGAGCATCCGACCGGCCAGAGCCGTGGCAACCCCGATCAAACCAATAGAGATCAGAATGCCCACCGCAAACAGGTTGGAGATCAGAAACGCCCGGCGGGTGCTCATTTGACTTTGTCCCTCGATAAACCCGACGACCAGTGGAATACTGGCTAAGTGACATGGGGAGAGGACTATGCTTAGAACACCCCAAGATGCCGCTGCAATGAAAGCAATTATGGGTGTTCCCGAAACCGCATGGCTCAGGGTTGTCAGTAGTTGCTCAAGCATCATTTATTCGTTACAAATTCATAACCGAGTTCGCGCCATTTTCCGAGGATATCCTCCCGACCGTAGAAACCAGTATGGCGGTAGAGCTCCTTACCATCTATGGCGTAAAAGATCTGGGTTGGAATCATCTGCACATTGTAGCTGGCCGCTTCTTCCCGGTTTTCCCAAGCATCAACGAATTTGACTTCCAACTTATCGGAAAAGTCTTCCCGGAGTTGATCAAGTATTGGCGCCATCTTGATGCACGGGATACATTTATGAGCACCGACATCGACCAGCCGAGGTAGTTGTTCAGCCGAACATATACTGACAATCAGCAATAAACATACGCCTAAAAATAGAACCTTCAAAATTGCCCCCTAAATTCTTGAGAAACTGCACAAATAAGATGTTGCTAATTATACGCGTTCACGAGTGGAGATCAAAGAAGAGAGTTTTTTGTTTATGCTCCCCTCTTTCTTGAGATAGTTCAGCTTAGAGAAATGAATAACTACTTCTTACTACGCCTGCATTATAGAAAAGGCCACCAAGGGTCGAACCCTGGTGGCCACAGTTTTGTGTATTAAACAGCTTACTGAATACCTCTATCAATAAGAAGCTGGTTTTGTAAACCTCCCTGCTTTAGTACCAACCATTATGAGACAAATCTAGCTATTGGTTGACCGCTAGATACTCTTTCGGGGTTAGGTTGCCAAGTGACTCGTGATGCCGTTCCTCGTTATATTCTCTGACCCAACTCTCCGTGATCTCCTGCACCTCTTTCAATCGTTTGAACACAAACATATCCAAAACTTCTGTTCGATAGGTTCGGTTGAATCGCTCAATGAATCCATTCTGCATTGGACGGCCGGGCTTGATAAACTCCAACCTGACGCCATGCTGCTCTGCCCAGTCAGCCAAACGAATACTTGTTAACTCAGGGCCGTTGTCTAGTCTCAACTTTTGAGGATAGCCACGCCAGGCGGCAACACGATCCAAAGCGATCACCACTCGATCAGCGGTCAGACTCCGGGCCACTTCAATGGTCAAAACTTCTCGGTTGAAATCATCGACCAGGTTAAACGTCCGGAATCGCCTCCCACACCAGAGACCGTCGCTCATGAAGTCTGCGCTCCAGCACTGGTTGATACTCGCTGGAACGCTCAGTGGGTCAGGGTTGCGGCTTGGCAATCGTTTCTTGCCTTTACGGCGCATATTCAGATTGAGATCGCAATAAATGCGATGAACACGCTTATGGTTCCAGTTGTAACCGCGCCGACGAATAATCGGGAACATCTTGCCAAACCCATATCGGGGATACTGAGTAGCTAACTCCAGCAGAACCTCTATCACTGGGTCGTCTTTGGATGAGTCGGGATGGTAGCGATAGACTGTACGACTCAGGCACAGTGCCCGACAGGCGATCCGTATGCTTGCACCCAACGACTCTTTGGCATAATCGACCAGCTCCCGCTTCTCCATCGGCGTCAGAGCTTTTTTTCGATAACTTCCTTCAGAATCTTATTCTCAAGACTTGTGTCGGCAAACATTTGCTTGAGACGTCGATTCTCTTGTTCGAGTTCTTTCAATCGGGCCAATTCCGACACTTCCATCCCACCGTAGAGAGATTGCCAGCGATAAAACGTTGCGATGGAAATCCCATGTTCACGACAGATCTCACGGATAGATTTACCGGTCTCGGCTTCCTTTAGTATCCTGATGGTCTGTGCTTCGCTGAACTTCGATTTGCGCATGCGATGAGTCCTCCATGTACCGTTACATTATGCCAAGGAGTCTCATTATTGCTGGTACTATTTTAAGGGATGGTTACACTCAGTTCTCATTTTCCTTGAACATAAAAAAGAGAAGCTTAATACCTGCCATGACGATAGAGCTATACAAAACAGCCTAAAGAAGCCCTCGAATTGATCGAGGGCTTCTTTAGAGACTCTATTTGTAGTCTGCCACCCCCAACATCTCTAAATAAGAATGCGCTTTAGAGTCTCCATGTTCAGCCGCGGCTCTCAAATACTTAATAGCCAGATGAATATCCTGGGCAACATTGAACCCGCCAAGGTACATGATTCCAAGTGAAAATGAGGCCTCAACAGAACCTTTATGCTGAGCCTCTTTAAGCATCGACAAACCCTTACCCGCATCCTTTTCACAGCAATCGGAGCCTTCGAGATAAAACATCCCGAGAGTCAAAAGCGCTAATGGATACCCATGAGAGGCCGATTTCTCAAGCCATTGTGTAGCCTCAACGGGATTACGATTGACAATTTTACCTTGTAATAACGCAGAGCCTACTTCGTACATTGATTCAGGATTGCCTTTCCTAGCGGCACGCCTGAGTTGTTCAATTGCATTACGTGAACTGATTTTTTTCTTCATACGATAATCCTTTTTTTCGTTAGCTATCCAATTATTAGAGAATGATCCCAATGATCATCAATTAGTAAACTTATCGGCAGCCATCTTTATTTTTTTAGGGCCATTTAGTTTTATTTTTGACGCCATATTTATAAGACAAAAAAAGACTCATATTTTGAGACGGGCCATTTTCAACGATGATAATTTAAATTATTAAAAGAGAGCCTTACTCGCCCTTCCCTCATCTGCTTGTGATTTCGTTAATAGGGTTGCGTTTTTTACTTAGTAATCGCCAAACAGTTAACAAAAGAAATAACGTCGTGGGTAAACCAACGACAAAATAGCGATGTAACTCGATATTGATAGATATCGACAAATATCAATCAATATTGATGATTTTGTTCACAGCCCTAGGAATTTCATATCAAAACCAGATATGGAGGCTGTGATGAATTTTAATGAATTAGAAGAACTTCGACAGACCAACAACAAAGCGTTCAAGAAGGTGGCGTCTAGACGTTATGGAATGGAAGAGCGAGCGCTGAACGCATTGCTTGACGATTATGAGCTTGAGCCTAAAGGTTCAGATGGCCCTCCAGGTCATGACGCTGTCGCTCTAACAATGAGCGAGATTGCCTTCAAACTTGACTTACCCGTCAAAGTTGTTGGCCGACTCCAGAACATTGGTGAAATCGGACGTCCAATCACATGTAACGACTTTGAAAACCTAAAGTTTTTCGCGAAGATTTGGGGCAACCATTTTTTTCTCAGATGCCAAATAAGCAAGTTGTCTCAGAAGCAAAGAGAGGAACTCATCAAACGTCCAGAACTGAGCAGCAAATGGGAACGTTGGATTTATAGCAAATACTTCTTCAACAAAATAGAATATGGACATGGTGGCCGAATGATAAATCCTGAACGGCGAATTCTAATCAATGAAATAGCTGAAGATATTGAGAGCATATATAGAGTGCCGAATTGCAAGAACACTCGTGACCATATTCTTAAAATCAGACAAATGGCCAACAACGACCGCAAAAAGGTCGGCCAGGGTAGAGCCACAGAACGTTCAGTTTTAAAAGCTAGAAGTTTGCCAGAATCTGAATTTGAGTTATTTAAGGACACCTATGTGTTTACTGAATATTCCTAACGATGACTGAGTTTTTAGCAGGACCGTATGATAATAGAAGGACCCAGAAGCTTCTGGAACTATTAGCGCACGATTCTCTTTTTCTCTGTCATGATTAAGCGCCCTCTTCTAAAAAGGTTTTCTCTTCACCAGAGAAACCTTTCAACAGGGCGCGTTCTTCACGTGTATCAAAATATTTCAACAGTTTTTGCCAATCGTCATTTTTGACTTTGCCGTTGAATTGCCCCAAAGGGTAGGCATAGTCCTCAGGATGCCAGATTTCAGTAACTTTGGTCTGATACATCGGGATAGCCTCTCCAGCAGAGACCTTCGCTACATGCTTTTTCGATACGTCATACCCTTTTATGGGGAACAGACGTCCCTCATAAACAACATGTTTGACGTCAGACCTTATGGGACAAAAAAGGGTTGAAAACTAAGAGACACTCCGGGGTAAAATTCAACCCAAAGGAGTGTGTCATGAAAAAGAACAGCACTACAGAATCGACTGTCCGGGAGATTCGCCGTAAAACTCGTAAGAAGTATTCCGCAGAAGATAAGATCCGTATCGTTCTAGAAGGTCTACGTGGTGAAGACAGCATTGCCGAGCTGTGCCGCAGAGAAGGGATTCATGCCAACCTCTATTACAAGTGGAGCAAGGAGTTCCTGGAGGCAGGAAAGCAGCGTCTTCTTGGTGACACCAAGCGCCAGGCCTCGACTCCCGAAGTTTCAAATCTGAGGCAGGAGAATGCACAGCTCAAGGAGTTGGTGGCTGACCTGTCACTGAAGAATGTCGTGCTTAAAAAAAGCTTGGTTGGTTCGGATCTGGACGAGTGATGCGTTACAGCCAATCGGAGAAGATGGAGATCATCCGTCTGGTGGAAGAATCCGAGTTGCCGATCAAGCGAACACTAGATGAACTGGATGTTCCCAAGAGCACCTTCTATCGCTGGTATCGCCGGTACAACGAGTATGGCTACGATGGACTGGCCAGCCGTCCGCCCAACGCCAACCGGTTCTGGAATCGGATACCGGACCATGAGAAGGAAAAGGTGGTCGAGGTCGCCCTGGACTATCCAGAATTAAGCCCACGCGAACTCGCTTGGAAGATCACGGACAACGAGGGCACATTCATCAGCGAGTCCAGTGTTTATCAGATCTTGAAGAGCTATGACTTGGTCACCAGTCCGGCCTATATCGTCATGGCCGCAGCCGATGAGTTTCAGCACAAGACCAGACATGTGCACGAGCTGTGGCAGACCGATTTTACATATCTGAAGGTGGTCGGTTGGGGATGGTACTATCTCTCAACGGTACTGGACGATTACAGCCGCTACATCGTTGCTTGGAAGCTGTTCACCAGCATGTCCGTTGATGACGTTACGCAGACTCTGGACTTAGCGATTGAGGCCAGTGGTATTAATACGCCTAAGGTTAGGCATCGGCCCAGATTGCTATCTGACAACGGTCCTTGTTACATCGCTGGAGACTTGAAGGACTACCTTTACGATAAAAACATCGATCACACACGAGGCCAGCCATATCATCCGATGACTCAGGGTAAGATCGAGCGCTGGCACCGAACTATGAAAAACATCATTAAGCTTCAGAATTACTATATGCCGGGAGCTTTGGAGGCTGAGATTGCCGCCTTCGTCAATCACTACAACCATCAACGCGTCCATGAGTCATTGGACAACCTGACCCCGGCTGATATATATCACGGAAGAGCGAAAGAAATGCTGACGCTGAGGGATAAAGTTAAGGAACAGACTTTGCGTCGGAGAAGAAGAGAGAACTTGGGGCTGCCGCCCCTGAAAAAGGAATTGATCAGGCCACAGATGCTTCGGGAAAGAGTCTCTTAGCTTTCACGCCATAGAGTCCCAAAGGGTCTGACGACATACATTTTCTAGTAACAATTTCAATTCAACCCTGACTCACCCTCACCTGTTACCAGCCAGTCAATATCACATCCGAATTGTTCAGAAACCATCTTAATGATGTAACCCTCAGGCATCCTCTCCCCAGATTCAAGACGAGCGATTGTCGACTGCGAAGCATTCACTCTTTTTGCGAACACTTCCTGTTTTTCACCAAAATGTTTTCTCACAATTTTTAGGCGAGCACCGAATTGCTTCTGATATCTTGCCTTTTCTTCCTTAATTTTCTTCATTGCACCCTACCTCGCACAAATTCCATTTGACATATTATGCCATTCGGGGTATATTCCATACAACATAAATGCTGAACGGAATTCAGAATATCACCACGAGGAGCCGATTACTATGAAAAAGCGCCAACAAAGAAGTGTCACCATTAAAGGCCAAAGGTCGAAATCAAGTTTGCATAGCCATGCAATGAAAAGTCGGCAACTTATTCAAAGGCATCAGGCCAACCACACCTGCCACCCATTCCAGAGCAATCCAACAAACTGGTACCAACTGAAAAAAAGAGCTAAGCAACGTTTGAGGGCTCTCAGTAACGGAAAGATACAACTCGTCACTGACATACGATTCAGTCAGATGTATTACGGGCACCATATTAGGCATTGGCTACAAGACAGTAAAACTGAGCACATATTCCGGGCAAGCCTGAAAGAGGTTGCACTCATAGGGGCAGAGGGGATTAACCCATTCATTAACCAGCCTATCGACATGGACCACTATGGAAGCGTAGGTGCCATCCAAGAGCATGTGCTTGGTATGAGTTCCGGTTTGGTCGAATTTTCTGCCGATAATGAACTGCGAGGAATAGATGATGAATATTCATTTTCATGCTCTATACATCAACATTACTTCATCATGACGTTCTCACAGTTCTTATCTGGTCCATCGGATGGTTGTGGCATATGTCAATTTAACCGACTTTGATATCAGCCAACATTATCGGTGAAAGAGACAATGTGTGTTCAAGCGAGGTCATCCGTGGTCATGTCGAAGGGATTGAAACGTTTCATGCAAACACTTCAGTGAATATCAAATAGCCCCCCCTGGCTTCATAAAAAAATAAATTTAAAGCCTTTTATGAAGTAGGGGTCATCCGAAACCACATTAAGGGGTGCTCCGATATAGCCCAATTTCAATAAAATCGAGACAAGGCAAAAATAGAGCCAAACCAAAAGACAACATCCAAAGTTTAATTACTTGCATAACTTTTCTTCATATTTTCTTTGACATTACACACACTTGTATCAATTCGTCAACAGTTTATAGGGTAACAAACTTAACATTAAATATGGTTCAATTGACTCACGACACTGGCCGTGACGAAAAAAAAAGAAGGAGGTAATGCAGGACGAGACAATAGTGATGGCGTGTTTTTTGACGCAAGCAGGATTCAATCGATTTACAAGAGCAAATCGATGAGAGACATCACTCTGATATTCACACACAGGGCTTACAGTTTAAGCAGGCTGCAAATTGAGTGGAAAAGGCAATGTTACGGATACCTGTAACAGAATAAGTTGTTACAGAACCGTGACAAACGTAACGGAGGTCAAATGGCGAAAGACAACGACGTCACAGTCGACCAGGTCAGGGCAGTAGCAGAGCAATATGCCCGTGACAACCAAATATCAATCTTCGATGTGACAGTACGAATCGTAAGGGATTTATTAAAACGAGGCTCTGACGGATACATTGGCGCGCACTTGCAGACGGTCAAACTTGAAGCGGCCCATGCTCAGCTCTTCTGCGAAAAACAGATTTCTCAGCAACTGATGGCTGCCATCTATGACGAATTGAAGAGGTATACCGGCAATTCGCGAAAGGTGGCGCTTTCCGAAGCGGCAGTGACGCAGCAAATGTTCGACGAGATATGTGAGCGCAACACCGAACTAGAAGCGGCTTTGGCCTCGGAGAAACAGCAACTGACAGAGCAACAGCACGCTAATAATGAGAAAGCCCATCGGCTTGAGTCGGAACTCAATACGGCTCAAATGGAGAAGAATGCGCTTGAGGCACGCCATACTGACGTTTTGGAATCAAAAGAAAAGACGGAACAAATTCTTGGCGATACTCAGATTGAGCTTAGAGCTCTAAAGTCTCAGGCATCTCAATTCAAAGCACAATGTGCTGAAAAGGATGCGGTAATGAAGGAGCTCCAGGAGGAACTAAAACGTCTTAAGCGAGAGCACGAAACTGCGCACAACTCAAACCAGAAGGCCGAGCAGCACGCCGAACTTCTGACATGGAAGAATAATCAGTTCATGGACGAAAACAAAAAACTAGAGAAGAAGCTGGAATTAGCAATTGAGCGTTCAGCCAACGCTGAAGCGCAACTTAAAGTCGTCAAGAAAACAAAAACGAAGACGACTGCGAAATAACAACAAAATCGCGGAGCCATAGAGCTTAAGGGTTTTACCCTGTACTCGCGTAACAGAAGGAGAACGAGATGTTTAAGAAAAAAAGTGAAAAACATGCTACCGCCAAGGCCTCAAAGGACAAAATTGCCTCAGAGGTGCAAACAAACAACGACCAGCCTGACCGCCTTATTACCATTGAAAAATGGCCAGATTTTCACCCATGGCCACCAGTCGGCGGACTTCGTCACATCAGGTTCTGGGCAAAAGATAAAGGTGCGACAGAATGTTTCGTCAAAAAAGGGGGTCGGGTGCTGGTTCGTGAGCGCAAGTTTCTGGAATGGGCTTCAACCACCGACGCTTCGTAAAATAGAGCAGCCTCAAAAGCGAGCCCGGCAACAAAACGTTACCGGGCTCTTTCTTAACAATAAGGAGGTTACATGGCTACAATTGATGAACGGATTGGGAAAAAAGAAAAAACCTTTGCCGCCCGAGTTCGTTACAAGGGCGAAGAATACTCTGAAACCTTCAAGTCCAAAACAAAAGCCGCAAAATGGGCTAAGGAGATGGAGAGAGCCATTGACGATGGCACTGCGATGACGCCGGAGTCCACCAAAACAACTGTCAATGACATATTTGATGAATATGAAGCGAGTCTTGACAAAACCCATAAAGGCTACGAAAAACGCATTTCCCATCTTAAAGTTTGGCGGAGCAAAATTGGGAAATTAAAGTTGAGCAAGATTACACCTGCCCTGCTATGTAAAATACGCCGTCAGATTCGATTTGTAACAACAAACAGGGGGGACAGTCGTTCACCTGCGACTGTGAATCGTTACATGTCGACGTTGAGTGCTGCTTTTACATATGCTGTAGAAGAACTGCATTGTCTTAAGATGAACCCTGTCCGTCAGGTCAAAAGACTTACGGAAAACCCTCCTCCCGTACGTTTTCTTGATAAGAATACGGAGCTTCCGAAATTGATGGAAGCATGTGCCATGAGTAATAACCTAAGATTGCTACCACTCTTCATGACTGCTATCTGTATCGGTCTACGCGCAGGAGCAATCCTATGGCTTCATCGCGATGAGATTGACCTGGATGACCGGTCTATACGAATCCCGGTTGAGCGCAGTAAAAATGGTAGGGCTTTCACGTTAGGCATCACCGACGAACACTATCCACACATCAAGTACCTCGTCGAAAATTGCCACCCGGAGTCAGGTCTATTGTTTCCCGCTTTCACTGACCCGTTCAAATGCATGGATTACCGTGATAATTGGGATGAAGCACTTAAGCTTGCTGGAATCGAAAACTACCGATTTCATGATAACCGCCATACCTGCGGTAGCTACCTTGCAATGGCAGGTTATTCACTGACCGACATCGCCGAGCTACTGAATCATAAAACGCTGGAGATGGCTAAGCGATATTCTCATGTTGCTGATGAGTATCGCAAAAAAATACCTGGAAAGATGCACAACGAGTTTATTTCTGGCGCGGCTATCAGCGTTGCCCACATTCCCGGGCTTGAACATCCTGCTGTTTCGCATGCAATAAATGTTGCAGGCGCCGTTGAAACGAGCAACAAGCCACACCTGCGCCGAGTGAAATAGTTGTAGTTTGTTGTAGCGCATTGTCACAGATTTGCCACAATTCGGGATTGAATTCATCACCAAACGCACCAAGGGGTTAGCCATTACTGGCTAACCCCTTGATTTTATGCTACTTAAGATGGTACCCGGGACGAGAATCGAACTCGTACAGGATTACTCCCGAGGGATTTTAAGTCCCTTGCGTCTACCAGTTCCGCCACCCGGGCAAAGTGTAAAAAGTTCGCTATTATTAATGCAATATTGAGCTACGTGTCAACCGGAGGTTTTCATGCAGGACACTTTTGTTTGCCCGCACTGCGGGAAAGAGAGCCAGCGATACCGAAATCCCTTTCCAACAGTTGATATCATTATTGAAATAGAGGACAGGATTCTACTCATTGAGAGGCTCAATGAACCCTTCGGCTGGGCCCTTCCGGGCGGGTTTGTAGACTACGGAGAGTCACTGGAAGAGGCTGCGATTCGTGAGGCACGAGAAGAGACTGGACTTAACCTTGAGAACCTCCAGCAGTTCAAAGCTTATTCTGAACCGAAGCGCGACCCACGACAGCACAACATTTCCATGGTTTTTACCGCAGAGGCCCAGGAAGAACCGAAAGCTGGAGACGATGCCAAACACGCCCGACTCTTCTCAATAGACGAGCTACCAACGAAACTCTGCTTTGATCATGCGACTATTTTACAGGACTATATTTCAGCGAGAAAATGAAATTCAGGAACTTTTTCGAGCAGTCCATGTTTGTGACAGAGGGTAAAATAGAGCCGTAAGCCTTCAAGATGACCGTCTGTTAAATCGTAAGACATGCCTCTCCAGTAGTCCTCCAGCTGGCCAGCAGTGAAAACAGTTTTTTCCGAAAAACACAGCGCCATTTCGGGCAAATGATGGAATGCATGTTTCCGTGCTGATTGAAGTTGTGCAGACAATGCCCGGAGCTCCTCGGGATATTTTTTGGCAGCTTCTCTCCTTAATATCCAGAGAGCAAAAACAAAAGGCAGACCTGTAAAGTGATACCAGAGAGCACCGAGGTCAGTTACCTGAAAGCCATCGGGACAAGACTTTGCCGCAGCCAGCGCCCGGTCACCGATCAGCAGAGCACTCTGTCCCTCGTTCAAAACAGCTTCAACATCTCCCGGCGGAACAAGATACGTAACATCGTTGATCCTGCAGAATTCATTGAGGAGAATTTTCAGAAGGTTGATTGAAGTTGCGGACTCACCGGTAATGGCGACTTCGCGACCAGCAAGAGTCGCCAAGGGTCCCGGGGTAAAAAGCAGAACACTATGAACAGGGCCGATACTGCTGATAGAATGCCCAGGCAAGAGGAGATAGTCATCGGCGTTCAGGCCATATTCGAAAGATGACGAAGGGCAAGCATCTATCGACCCATCAGCGAGCATGGCGTTCAGTTCGGAAGGGACTCCGGCAAAAACTTCTCCAGCAAAACCTTCTTGTTGCAGGTATTGAAAATAGGGTGCTACATTCAGGTAAGCGATGCGTCCGATTCGCAAGGTCATAATCTCTTACTAACTTTAAAAACTGGAAACAAAGAAAATGCGGGGAGAAATCCCCGCATCAGAAAACCATGTTGAGTTATATTCGATCAATGAAAATCAATCGAGTAAACATCTTTTGCTTTAATTTGAAAAGCCCCGTAACCGGTGGAACCGTAAAACTCAGCATCAGAAACGATCGCTAAAGTCATCACATTGCCTGATTTAAGCTTAACATCAACCTTGAGCTCTTCATCTCTGACCTCAGAGAAAGTCACCGTATCGATCTGTTGGAAAGGTATTGTCAGCTGTCCCTGACCGCGTAAAGTATCCAGGAAGGTTTTGCCATTCATGGAGAACTGATTGAGGCTGGTCGAAATTCCATCGCGATCTTTAAGATCTGCCTGGATACGAACATCGGTCTCCGGGACGGTTCCTTCAGGAGAACCACCCAGCCCCCCCATTCCCATACAAGGCAGTGCAATCAACATCAACAAAAGTAGAATCAATCCGCGTTTCATAACAACCTCCATATATGCCTTAATCGATGTCGCATGTTAGCACGCTCCATCAGCGGGTTCAATGGCCAAACAACAGCTATCGTTTAAGGTTCCATTCAGGGCAGGAAAACTTTTCGTCACACAGACTTTGAGCTTCCTGAAGTTCGCTGAGGCTTGGCTCAGAAGGATCCCATTCGACCTGAAGATGGGTTGAAAACGCCTCTGCAAGAACCTCTTCGACTTCATCAATGGTCAGCTTTTTCTTGCTCCACTGATTTAACCAGCCGACACTCTCCAGAGAGCCTGAGATCTCTATATTCTCGTCAATCTTGAGGGCCTTGCCAAGCAACTCAAGGTCCATCTCTAAAGGAATTGAACCATGCTGAAGAAAGGACTGCCCGTGACGTTTCTGTGCACTTCCGGCAACCTTGCGGCCCTCGATCACCAGCTCATATTGAGAAGGTGCTGAAAAACAAACCGCCTTCATTGCGTTCTGCTGTCCGCCACGCGATTTACCGGGAACCAATTCAGCAGGGAGGCTCAGCTGTAACAAGGTTTTTTGCAGAACCTCTGAAATAACGCGATAACATTCCAACACAGAGCCACCAAACAGACCAGTGTTGAGAGGAGCAATCACGGAATAAGTGACTTCATTATCATGAAGGACGGCTCGACCACCGGTTGACCTGCGCACAACGTCAAGCCCGGCACTTGCACAAACATCAAGGTCCAGATCCGTGTGAACCGACTGGGCATAACCAAGGCTCACCGTAGCAGGGTGCCAGCGATAAAAACGTAGCACCGGTAAGGAACGGCCATTGGCAACCGAGTTCAACAAGGCTTCATCGAGAGCCATATTCATGGCCCCGGTCTGATCGCCAGAGTTTATCAAACGCCACTTATGCATGTTTAACATCATCCACCAACAAAAAAGGCCAGGAGAACCCGGCCTTTTTTGCTATTAGAGTTTTAAACGTTCAATGAAACCGGTATCGATATCCCCCTCGATAAATTCCTTGTTGTTCATGATGCGCTGATGAAATTTAATCGTCGTCTTGATACCGCCGATAATGAATTCATCAAGAGACCTGGCCATGCGCTTAATCGCTTCTTCGCGGGTATCGGCATGGACAATCAACTTGGCAATCATTGAATCGTAATGAGGAAGAACAACGTACTGGTCGTACACCGCGCTGTCGATGCGCACACCCAGACCTCCGGGAGGATGATAACCATCAATCTTACCGGGGCAGGGAGTGAATTTGAAAGGGTCTTCTGCATTGATGCGGCACTCGATTGAGTGACCGTTGATCTTGATGTCCTTTTGTTTATAACGCAAAGGTTCACCGTAGGCGACACGAATCTGTTCCTTGATAATATCAACGCCTGTGATCATCTCAGTGACAGGATGTTCTACCTGTACACGGGTGTTCATCTCCATGAAATAGAAGTTACCCTGCTTGTCGAGCAAAAACTCCATGGTGCCGGCGCTGGTATAGCCGATCGACTTTGCCGCATTAACGGCACATTCGCAAAGTTCCTTGCGCTGAGCGGCTGTAATGACCGGGCAAGGAGCCTCTTCGATCAACTTCTGGTGACGTCTCTGGATAGAACAATCGCGCTCCCCGAGGTGAATAACGTTACCGTGGTTATCCGCCAGGATCTGAACTTCGACATGACGTGGATTCTCACAGAATTTCTCGATATAGACATCGGAGTTACCGAACGAAGATTGCGCTTCAGCACGAGTCATAGCGTACAAATTCGGCAGGGATGCAGGCGAATGAACGACCCTCATACCTTTGCCGCCGCCACCTGCTGTCGCCTTGATGATCACAGGAAAACCGATACCTTCGGCGATGTGTTGGGCTTCTTCTGCCGTCTCCACATTATCCTTGGTGCCTGGCAGGATCGGTACACCGGCCTTGATTACTGACTGGCGGCCGGCTATTTTGTCACCCATAACACGGATATTATCAGGAGTCGGGCCGATAAAAGTAATGCCACAGTTCTGACAGATTTCAGCGAATTCGGCATTCTCGGCCAGAAAACCGTAACCGGGATGAATCGCCTCGGCATCAGTGACTTCTGCAGCGCTGATAATAGCCTTCATATTGAGATAGCTTTCGCTACTCGGTGCCCTGCCGATACAGATACTCTCATCTGCAATCTTGGTGTGTAAAGCATCGGCATCCGCATCGGAATGTACAGCAACGGTCAGGATGCCAAGTTCCTTACAAGCGCGGATAATGCGCAGAGCAATTTCGCCACGATTGGCGATCAGGATTTTGCGAAACATGGTGTCTCCCTTTTACCTAGCAGCGTTCTACCTTGAAGAGCGGCTCACCGAATTCAACCGGAGCGGCATCATCCTTGAGGATCTCAATGATCTTGCACTTAAATTCCGCTTCGATCTCGTTAAAGAGCTTCATGGCTTCCACAAGACAGACAGTCTGGCCTGCCTCTACGATCGCACCCACCTCGGCAAAAGCATCAGCCTCAGGGCTTGGTTTACGATAGAAGCTTCCAACGATCGGCGAATTGATCGTCTCGTAATTATCTTCAACGACCGGTTCTGCAGCGACGGCAGCAGCCACAGGGGCAGCGACAGGCGCTGGAGTAGCGGGGACTGCTGAGCCCATAGGAGCAGCAAACTGGACATATTCTTTGTCCGGGCCACGCTTGATCAGGATTTTCTCTTCTGCATTTTCAATCTCAAATTCTGTGATATCAGTGTCGGTAATTATTTTGACCAGCGACCTCAAATCTTTAATCTTCATCGATATGCCTCCTTAAAGTTCACCGACACCCTTTATAAACCGTCGGCAGAATGTTGAGTCAGTTTAACAGAATGTTGCTAAACGTCTTGGGGATTTTTGTCAATAATCGGCAACCATCGTCTGTTACCAGAACAGTATCCTCTATCCTTACACCACCGACTCCCGGGACATAGACGCCAGGTTCAATAGTGAAAACCATACCCGCTTCTGCATTCATCGTACTGCGCGGTGAAACAGTTGGAGCCTCGTGAACCTCCAAGCCGACGCCATGGCCTAAACCATGGCCGAAGTAATCTCCGAAACCGCAGTTCTTAATATGCTCTCGGGCAATTCGGTCCAACTCAGTCAATGCGATTCCCGGGGCAACCTCGGCAAGAGCACGATCATGAGCTTCGAGAACCGTATCAAAAATGCTTTGCAGCTCCCCGGAGACATCACCCATTGCCAATGTCACGGTTTCATCCGAGTGATAACCAGAAAGACGACAACCAAAGTCAATTGTCACCAATTCACTGGTGCCTATCAATTTGTCACTGGCAACACCGTGAGGCATGGCACCACGGGCTCCTGAGGCCACGATAACATCAAAAGCCTTTTCTTCAGCGCCCAGCCTTCTCATGGCAAATTCAAGGGCGAGTGCAACTTCGCTCTCTTTAGCGCCGGGCCTGATCATATGAATGACTTCGGCAAAAGCTGCCGCGTTTAAATCTGCAGCACTGGCCAGAAACTTAATTTCGTCCAAAGTTTTATGCAAACGAAGGCTTTGCAATTCATCCTTCAGGTGCATCCACTGGCAATCAGCATTGACCTGTTCCTGTAATTCTTTGGCAAAACCAAAAGGGAGCGTGGATTCAAAGCCAACGCGGCTGACATCATGCGAAGTCAACAGGGAAGCAAGGCCCTCGATTTTGAGTTTGTACTCACAAATCTGGTCGGCAGTCACCTCTGCGTTGGACTGTGTTGTATAACGCGAATCGGTCAGAAAAACAAGCTGGTCAGAAAAGACGATCAGGGCAGCATCACTTCCGGTAAAACCGCACAGGTAGCGAATATTTTCAGGCTGGCAGAAAACCAGGGCATCAAGCTCAAGCTTTGCAAGGAGATCAGTGGCCTTCTGCCTGCGGTGGGAATAAACCATAATTAAGTTAACAGTTATGAAAGATGATCAATCAGGCCACGCAGTGCCAAATGATAGCTCATTGCGCCAAAGCCAGCCACCTGAGCAATAACCACGCCGGCGACATAGGAGTGATGGCGGAATGATTCGCGTGCATGGATGTTTGACAGATGCGCCTCGATTACGGGAAGCGCGACAGAAGAGATAGCATCTCGCAGGGCGACACTCGTGTGCGTTAAGCCCCCAGGATTAATGATGACGCCCGAAAAACCGTCACTTTCGGCAGCATGAATGCGGTCGATAAGTGCGCCTTCATGGTTGGACTGCATGGTTTCGACTTCGACGCCGAGTTCAGTGGCAAGAGTATCCAGAGACGTGTTGATGTCTTCAAGAGTCTGCCGACCATAGACTTCAGGTTCACGTTTCCCCAGAAGGTTAAGGTTGGGGCCATGCAAGACCAGAATGCGAACTGACATTAGTTCAAAGCCTCAATCAGGTTAAAGCCTTCACGTGTCATCAGGTAGCGGCCCTTACCGAAGTTACCATCGCGATTTATAACCAGGGCAACAAAATATTCATCATTGAGCATACGGATGATAATAATGAAACGGTCGGTGCGAATGGAAATTTCTTCCATATCGCCAAGGCTCAGGATCTCTGCCGTTTTGCGAATTTCCTTGAGGACATTGGAATATTCAACAACAACCATCTGTAAGTCAAGTTCCTCTTCTGGAGCAAAATACTGATCAATTGAGATACCATCGTATCCCATCAGGACAGCCCCGATCCCACCGCCGGTTTCTTCAACAATTCGTTGCAGAATTTCGTTAAACATTGGTCCTCCCGTTTTTAATCACAGACAACCAGCGTTGCAGTACGCCCAGTGGTGATTGATCTTTGGCTTCACCCTGAGGCTCAGACGCTTCTTCCCTTGAGACAGAAACGGATTCAGCCTCAGTGACAACCGCAGCAGTTTCTGGCAAAGGTTCTTCAACAGCTGGTACTTCTTCAAAAGGCGGCACTTCTTCAGCAACCGGAGCAATCTCACTCCCTGACATCTGCTGAAGCTGCTTGATACGCTCACGAGCAGATGTATTCTCGGGGTTCTGGTTAAGGATACCCTCATAGATTTCAATCGCTTTGTCCAACAAGCCCTGTTTGACATAAATTTCTGCAAGGGTTGCCGTTGCAATAGGTTCTGAGGACCCTCCAGCTTTGAACTCTTGCGCCGACACTTGCTCCTTAGCTTGGGATGCTTGCTTGATTTCTGCCCAGGGGCGTGGCAAATCAAGAGCAGTAAGCATATCGGAGATTTTTTCATCATCGGGATGAAATTCTTGTGCCTGCTGTAGAATTTTACGAGCCTGATCACGCTCGCCGCGAACCAGATGAAGGCGCGACAAACCGACCAGAGCGGCCTGGCTTTGACGATCGATACTGAGAGCCCTTGCATAAGCGCTCATCGACTCTTCAAGACGTCCCATCTGGCCAAGGATGCGCCCCATGGTGGAGAAACCAGGGCTGAAATGCGGCAGCATTTCAGTCCCAAAGCGTGCTGCCTCCAGAGCATCGTCAAGCAATCCAATCTGGCGATAAGCTTCAGCCAGAGGGACAAAAGCGGTAGAGCTGGGGTCTTTGGTAATAATCTGCAGATAACTGCCGATTTTACCAACCAAACTTCCTCCTGTACTAGCCGTTGTCATGTTCCCTCTTTTAATTTCAGGTTAACAATTCGTCCAAATGCTTATCCAGGTGATCGATCTGGTGCAATTCGGCAGAACCTATGCCATGATTCAAAACGACCCGGACCTTACCGTCCTTGACCTTTTTATCACGTTGCATGACGGAGAGATAGTCCGCAACAGAGTAGTCAGGAGGGATCACAGGCAAATCAAAGTAACTGAGCAGGGCAACAATCCTTGTGATGTCATCTGCAGAACAATAACCTAATTTATGTGCGGTGCGTGCCGCCATGACCATGCCGATGGAGACGGCCTCACCATGCTTGACAACGCCGTAGCCTGCGAGTGTTTCTACTGCATGACCGAAGGTATGACCCAGATTAAGCAAAGCCCTTACACCATGCTCTTTTTCGTCATTTTCTACAACATCCGCTTTAATTTGGCAAGATATCATTATGGCATGAGTCAGCGCAGCAGCAGATCGATCAGCCAACAATTCTCGATGATCTTCCAGCCACTTAAAGAACTCTGAATCACGGATAATTCCGTACTTTATCACCTCGGCAAGACCGGAGACATATTCTCTTTTCGGCAAGGTCTCCAGCGCGACTACATCAATATGAACATGTTTAGGCTGATAAAAAGCACCGATCAGGTTCTTACCCTGCGGAAGGTTTACACCTGTTTTGCCGCCAACAGAACTGTCTACCTGTGAAAGCAAAGTCGTCGGAATCTGCACAAAAGGGATGCCACGCAAAAAAGTTGCGGCTGCGAATCCGGCCATATCCCCAATAACGCCGCCGCCAAGAGCAATCAATCCGCAATAGCGATCAAAGCGGCGTTCAATCAGTACATCATAAATATTTTCAAGAGTCTCCAAGGTTTTGTACTCTTCTCCATCAGGGACTCTGATGACACTAACGCTGCGTCCTGAAGCCGCAAGAGTATCAATGACCTGTTCACAGTAGAGATCCCCGACGGTTGGATTCGTTACGATGGCAACCTTCTCTGGGAAACCAACGTCGTTGAGCGCTGATCCCAAATTTGGCAACACCCGTTCCCCGATAACAATCGGGTAACTGTTTTCTCCAAGCCCAACAACAATCTCAGCCATCGATCATTCCTTAATATTCAGATCATCAAGAATCTTTTGTGCAACTTCCATCGGAGTAAGACCATCTACGCTTACTATGATATCAGCCTCGGAATAAAATGTTTGTCTATAAGTCCAAAGATTCTTCAGTTCATGCCAGTTTTTTTCAGTTGTAACAAGGGGTCGATCAACACTGTTCTTCAGACGTTTCTCTAAGGTCGGCCATGACGCATTCAAGTAAACAATTTCCCCCATGCTTGTCATAGCTTGCCGGTTGACCTTACGAACAACGATCCCCCCACCTGTTGCATAGACAGCAGCAGGTTGTTCTTTAAGCTCACCAAGTAAATCAGTTTCACAAGTACGAAAATATTCTTCACCATCTGTAGCGAAGATCGCTGCAATTGAACGCTTCTCGCGTTGCACAATTCTTTCATCCAGATCAACAAAGGGCATATTCAACAGATCTGCCGTCAACTGTCCTACCGTTGACTTGCCTGCCCCCATAAATCCCGTCAGAAAAACTGATTTTAAATATTCTTTCGACAGAGTAACAACCTATGGCCGATACAGAAAAGGACAGGGGAAACCTGTCCTTTTCAAACTTATTTGTCTTGCTTGTGAGCTACTCGACAATTCTCGGGGTAATGAAGATCAACAACTCACGACGATCACGCGATTTCGATTTCGAGCGGAAGAGGTTGCCAAGAAGAGGAATGTCTTTCAGGATTGGAACGCCTGTTGCGCTCTCTCTTTCATCCTCAATAAATATTCCGCCAATAACAGTGGTCTGGCCATCTCTAACGAGCGCCTTGGTCTGCGCCTTCTTTTCGTCAATTGAGACGGCATCACCTGTTGCAGTAGGAACAACCGTGCCAACAGCACTATTGGAGACATTGATATCAAGCAGGATACTACCGTCCGGGTTAATCTCGGGGGTGACTTCCAACTTCAATTCGGCATTTTCAAACTTAACATCCGTACCGGAATCGCTGACCGTAGAGAATGGTATCTTTGTACCTTGTGAGATAACAGCTTTTTCACCATTCAGAGTGGTAATACGCGGTGTTGAAACGATTTTACCTTCACCTGAATTCTCCAAAGCCTGGAGACGCAAATCAATATTAAGTTGATCGTCTAGTGCAGCTATGGCAACGGTACTTCCCAAGCCGGCGCCTACAGTCGGTGCGAGTGCAACGGCACCTCCCAAACCTAGAGCGGCACTTGGAACTGTAAGACTCTTTGTCGTGGGATCGACATTCTGATCATAATCAAAATTCCACTTCACACCCAGGTTACGTGAGAAGTTGGTGTTTGCCTCGACAATACGCGCTTCTATCATGACCTGCCGCTCAGGCTTATCGATTTGAGTTATCATGTCCAGCATCTGGTCAAGGATATCGGCAACATCACGAACAATAAGCTGTTTATTGCGAGAATCCGCGATAATTGAGCCGCGATCTGATTTTATATCTGTGAGATAGCCCTTCATATCATCAACTGAAGCATAGCTGATAAGGAAGGCTTTCGTTTCCAGGACACCCTCTTCGATAGCAATCGTTTGCTCTTTCATAACCGATTGCTCGATTTCTCTGAGCTTGTCTTTTGGCATGATACGAAGGACGTTGCCTTGTTGAATCTTGCCAAGACCGGCCGTTTCCAAAACCAAGTCCAAGGCCTGGTCCCAAGGGACATCGATCAGACGGAGAGTGACATTACCACCGACATCGCTGCTCGCTAGGATATTCAGATCACTGACATCACCAATAAGTTGCAGGATGCTGCGAACATTAGCTGAATCAAAGACCAATGTGATTTTCTCACCTGTATAGCGAGCGGCTTCTACGGCCATCTCATCTGCAGTCACAGGCGTACTTACAGCAGCGGAACCTTGTTGGGCCATTTCAGCTGGGGCAGCTGGGGCAGTTTGGGTTGCCTCAGGAGCCACAACTTCGACCTGACTGACAGCTGCGGGGACCGGCTCTGCGTAAGCACCATCATCAACAACCAGACGAACTGTAGAACCCTCTTTTTCAAGCGCGTAGGCTACTGGGCCTTTCATATCAACTGCGATGCGGACATTCTGATGATCACCGTCGGCAACGGTATAAGGTGTTACGGAATTGACAGCACTTGGGAAAGCCGAAGCGTCTATGGTTCTGCGCAGAGCGCGACTGATCGAGGTATTGACAAGTTCAAAACGAATCAGGTTGCCTTCTTCAACAGGGTCGGAAACCTTGACTGGTCCCGAAAGCGTAACAGCAATGACGCTGCGGCCTTCTTCATTGAGAAAGTCTATTGCCTCTACGGCAACAGGCCCCGACATGACAGGTGCTGGCTTAAGAGGTTTTTCTGCTACGACTTCAGGAGTTGCAACGGGTGCAGGGGCAGGATCAGAAGTCTGTTCCTGCATTGCGACAGGTGCCGCTGCAACGGTTTTTGCAGTGTCATTACCCCAGGAGACGATAATATCGGTGCTACGACCTTCAACTGTATGCTCAGGAAGCATGCTTTCAGAAGCATCGAAAACCAAGCGAGTTTTGTCGTTGTAAGTCCCGACGCGTACGCCCTTGAAACCTGTCAACGCTGGGAAAGAACGTGCCTTGAAGCCTGGCTTCAAACCATACAGGTCAACAACCAAACGAGGAGGATTGCCTAACGCAAAATACTGGAATTTGCCTACTTTGCCATTCGCTTCCAATATGGCCTGACCAGGAGAAAGGTTTATATTATTCAGTGTGTTAGCTTCTTGCGAGGCATCAACGGCTACAGAGGGTGTTGGTTTAACCTCTTGAGCTTTAGCAACTTCGGCAACCTTGGCCACGTCAGGGTCAGCAACAAAAGCAATACGGAACTCTTTACCATTGAGGTTCACTTGGTACTCAGTACTCTTGGCAAGAAGAATCTCAACACGTGTCAACTTTCCTGAGGACAGATCAAATCCAGCAATCCTGACTTCCTGCACAGCAGACTTATTGACAGACACTGTCTCAGGCATATCGGCCATGTCCATACCGGGGAAATCAACGACGACGCGTACCGGATCGAACGAATCGTACACGGTGTATCGATAGCCAACAGGCTCAGCAGTCTTGACGAGAATCGTCGGCGTAGCAGCACCGGAGTCTACGGACACGGCAAGAAGTTTGTTGTTATCAGCACTCCAGGCAGGAATGCTTAACATCAGGAATGTTACGACACAGCAGAAAAGAACCTGCATAAATCGGGAGGTACGGCTAACCCTAAGTTGATTCAACATGATATTCACCCCACGCATTTGATTAAACTCCTTCCCGCTTCGGAACTACAATTTCCTGAATATTCTCTATAACATTTCCGGAAAAATCGTAATATTTCTCTTCAACAAGAACAGATTCACTATTGATTGTGATAACGACACCACTATTTTTGCCTATTTTGACACCTTCAGAGAGGATATAAGACTTACCATCAGGTGCTATGACCATCGCCTTGGATTCACCTTTACCAACAATGACACCCGCCAACCGGAATTGGCTCAAGTCGTAGCTTTGCAAAGGTGTTGCCGGCTCATCGGAGGGCTCCATTGGCCTTCTGATTCTTGACAAAGGAACAAAAGGATCACGGCGGCCGTCTGTGACATAAACAAACTCAACCTCCTTCTCTTCTTCCTCTTTAACTTCAGGAGCAGGAACCTGTTTCGCAGGAGGCTTACTTACTTTCGCCACCTGTGGCTGTGATGTGGTTGCCGTTTCCTCAGAGCAACCCACCAGTCCGGCGAAGATAAAAACACCACAGATCAGACATACATACCAACGTGTCATCTCAAACCATCCTTATTGTTCAACAAAACGGAACGTGGTCACGTTACACTTGATCCTCAGGGTAGCCATGCTGCCTGCTACACTAGGGGAGGACAGATTCAGGTTGCCGAGATTTACAATCCTTGACAACTTGCCGACAGCCTCAGCAAACTTAGCGATCTGATGATAGGTACCGACCAAATCAAGAGAAGCCGGCACTTCAGCGTAGAAACCTTTATTAACCTCTCCCCTGGGAGTAAATGAAGCCACTTCAAGGCCGCTATCTTTTGCAAGTGTCGACAAATTCGTCAACAGAGTAGGAATTTCTTTTTTATTGGGGAGTTGTGTCAAAGCTTCTTGCAGAAGTTGCTCTAGCTTCGCGAACTCTTCCTTAAATTTCGGCAGGTTATCGGCGATCCGCTTCTTCTGGATATAATCTGCTTCCAAACGGGCGATCTCCTGGTCCATGCCTTCAAGCCTATCGTACTCAGGTAACCAGACAAACCAGCCAAACACACCCAAAACCAGGATGCAAACAACGGCAAGAGCAATCAATCTCTGGTAAAGAGGCAACTTAAGAAGTTTTTCAACCTTTGGATTCATCGACTAACTTTCTCCCTTAGGGGTAGCCCTCAGTGGCCCAACCTCGATTATTTTTTCTTTTCGAGCTTGGCGTTGATTGTTTTACAGGACAAGTCAAACTGCTGAAACTTGATCTGGTCCTGGACAATCTGCTTGGTCACTTTAAGCTCTACACCTTCAAAGAAATCGGATGCTTCGAGATTTCTCATGAACTGAGCAACAGTCTCTTCATTGACTCCGATACCACTCATGCTGGCGCGACCAGAGCCTTCCTGGAACTTGATCAACCACAATTTTTCCGGAAGGGCCTCATAGAGCGCGTCCAAAAGATACAAAGGGCCACCCCTGGAGGCCTTCAACTGATCGAGAACATCAAGCTTGGCGCGCAAGGCTTGCTGGCGTTTTTTGAATTGGTTGACCTCACCGATCTTCTTCATCAACTGAGAAATTTCGGCTTGTTTCTGATCAATCCTCGCCTGGCGCTCTTCAACTTCTCCGGCAACATACATGTAAGCCGCAGCACATATGCCCAGAGTCACAATCATCGCCAAGGCAACAACAATCATCTGGCCCTGAAGCATTTCCTTTTTCTGAGCAGCCTTTACTGGCAGAAGGTTTATGCGGATCATTTGTCTCCCATCCTCCTCATAGCCAAACCTGCGGCGACGGTATAAACAGGGCCCATTGCCTGCAGGTACTCAGGATCAAAATCTTTTTCACTGAAAGAAATCTGTCGCCAAGGGTCAACAACGTGGACGCTGACACCAAGCCGGCTCTCCAAAGAAGTCTTGACCGCCGGGATCTTCGAAACGCCGCCCGTAATAAAAACTTTCTGTACCTTCTCATCAGAAGAGGTCGCCGAGAAGAAATCTATCGAACGCTGTACTTCCTGTGTCAGGCTCTCAGTTGCATCTTCCATAACTTCAGCAACTGACTCAGCGGTTACGTCAGCGACCTCGCCGCCCAGCTTGACGATTTCGGCATCTTCATTGTTTAAACCAAGACGTTTCTGGATCTCTTCGTTGTATGCGCTCCCACCCACCTGGATATCGCGGGTAAAGACCGACATGCCGCCACGCAGAACATTTACGTTCATTGAGCTGGCACCCATATCGATCAGGGCAACGATTTCATCTTCATTCGATCCATAATTGACTTCGTAGACGTTCTCGACGGCGAAGCAGTCGATATCCATAACTTGCGGGTTCAAGCCACACTCCTTGAAAAGTGCGACATAGTCACTGACGAAATCTTTCTTGGCCGCGACCAATATGACGTTCATAAGAGAGGCGTCATTTGCATCAGGCCCAAGAATTTGAAAATCCAGGTTAACTTCTGAGATCTCGAAAGGGATGTACTGTTCTGCTTCCCACTGTATCGAAGCCTCCATCTCCTCTTCGGTCATAATCGGCAACTGAATCTTGCGAATGATGACCGAGTGCCCGGAGATCGAAGTAGCGACATTTTTTGTCTTGAGCTTCTGGCTTTCCACCAAACCCTTGACAACATCAACAATGGAGCTTGAGTCCATAATCGCATTATCGACTATGGCCTCAGCGGGCAGAGTGGCCAAACCAAGGCCGGCTAACTGGTAACTCCCCTTAGCCTCCTTTAGGTGGACCATCTTTACCGAACTGGAGCCGATATCGATGCCTATCACGTCTTTTTTCTTTTGGAATAACATGCGTGCCCCTGGTTAAACCGCCACTAACTAAAGCAGCTCAAAATGAATCTACAGACAGAACTATGGCTTTCCTCAGCAAACAACGTACCAACCATCACACCTCGCCAGGAAAAACATCATTGCGATCTGTAAGCTTGAGTCCAAGCGCCAAGATTATCTTGCGCCTTGTCGACATCCGGCATTCTTCGCCACGCTCGATGCGATCAATAGTCACAGGCGAAACACCGGCCTTGCGAGCGAGTTCTGCCTTGCTCATCAATTGGGCTTCACGGATTTCTTTGACTTGGTTTTTCATAGGCAACCATTAGTTATAGTGAACGTAAATTATACGAAATTAGGGCTAATTATAGGTAAATTAAAACAATTGTCAACAAGTTATATCTAGGTGAATACCATAAAATGGTTACATTTATCACATACGACTTCAAGAAACACAAGATCAAGGGGCGGTAGACCGGCAAGCCACAAGATAAAGTGTGAATTATTTCTGAAAATATTTGGAATTACTGAAGGTTCTCAGCGAAAACTACGGTATTTCACCAAAAAGAGAGCCTTAAATTGTTTCAACATTGAGGCATACCAGCGCATAAGAGGATCAGTGTGTTGGATGAAGAAGAGTTAGGGCAAGGCCCCCCATCAAGGAGAGGGGTCAGAAAGAGCCAAGGTTATAAGTTATCATTAGTGGGTATATAAGATTTTGAAACCGAAAACTTCTGGTGGCGTTACCTTAGTTAATTCAAAGGCAGCAAACCAAACACCTCAGCCATTGCTGATCAAGCTTTCAAAATACGAAATTGTTTCGGCAAGCCCCTCACTCAACTGTACTGTCGGCTCCCAACTCAGTTCTTGTTGCGCCAGAGTAATGTCAGGCTGACGCTGTTTCGGGTCATCTGAAGGCAAAGGGTTAAAAACTATATCTGATTTAGAGTTGACCATCTCAACAACAATCTCTGCGAGTTCACGAATAGTGAACTCATGGGGATTACCTAAGTTCACAGGTCCAGTAAAGGCGTCAGGAGTATCCATTAAGCGGACGAAACCCTCGATCAAGTCATCGCAATAACAGAAAGATCGCGTTTGGTAACCATCACCATAAATCGTTATATCTTCTCCTCGCAGAGCTTGCACAATGAAGTTGGAAACCACCCGCCCATCGTTGATGTGCATATTTGGGCCATATGTATTAAAAATTCGGGCCACCTTGACACGGGTCCTGTGTTGACGATGATAATCAAAAAAAAGTGTTTCTGCGCAACGCTTCCCCTCATCGTAACAAGAACGCAACCCAATCGGGTTCACATGCCCCCAGTACTTTTCATTCTGTGGATGAATTTGCGGATCGCCGTAAACCTCACTCGTCGAAGCCTGAAAGATCTTCGCTTTAGTGCGCTTGGCCAAGCCAAGCATATTGATCGAGCCGTGGACACTTACCTTTGTGGTCGCGACAGGATCAAACTGGTAATGAATAGGCGCAGCGGGGCAAGCAAGGTTATATATCTCGTCTACCTCTACATAGAGAGGGAACGTGATATCGTGCCGCAGGATTTCAAAGTTATGATGATCGAGGAGATTGGAGATGTTCGCTCTACGACCAGTATAGAAGTTATCGACACACAGGACATCATGGCCGTCATTTAACAACCTTTCACACAGGTGCGAACCAAGGAAACCGGCCCCTCCCGTTACGAGTATGCGTTTAATCGTATCGTAATGTCTCACGTGCACCCCTGCTTAAAATGACAGACATGGAAATAAGGCCACTCTCCGAGAAGCCCCCGCAGCCCAAAAAACCTGAAGAGAAAATCGTTATTCGCCGAAGGTCCCTGCTATACCAAGGGCAAGTTACGGTTCGGGTCATATAAAAACGATATAGGCGTCAGAAAGACAACCATAATTGCTTTAGCATACTAGCATACCAGCGCATGATTGGATCAAATCGATCAACAAAAAAGATATGGATCAATGCGCCGGCAGCAAGGAAGGGGCCAAAAGGGATCGCCAACTTGCTGTCAGCCTTTTTGAACAACATAAGGGGAACGCCAACCAGAGTGCCCAAGGTTGAGCCAATAAAGATGATCGGGAAGATAGCAGTCCACCCAAGGAAAGCGCCGAGCATTGCAAGGAGCTTGACATCACCAAAGCCCATCCCTTCTTTGCCGGTCAGGAGTTCATAACCCAAAGCTATAGTGAGAAGAGACCCTCCTCCCAACAGGATCCCAACCAACGACTCCGGCCACGTCACCCAGGGCATCAGGAATGAGCACAGGAAACCGATCGGTATCCCTGGCAGACTGATGACGTCTGGAATAATCTGATGATCCAGATCGATGAATGTGATCACCACTAGAGTCGCAACCAGAAGCAGAATGACTGGGGTTACTGGGTGAAATGCAAACCGATAAAAGAACAGTACAAAGAGAACTCCGGTGAGGGCTTCGACCAGGAGATAACGCACTGGAACTTCAGCGCTGCAGTAGGCACACTTGCCTTTCAGTAACACCCAACTCAGGATCGGGATATTGTGATACCAGCGGATCGGTGTCTCACAATGCGGACAACGCGAGCGAGGAGTGACGATTGAAAGGCCGGCTGGGATGCGGTAGATGCAGACATTGAGAAATGACCCTATGACCGACCCAAGAATAAAAGTGAACAGAAGCAAGAGTGAATATTGGTAAGCATGCATTGGGTGTTTTACTCGTTTTTGAGGGACGTCAGCAAGCAGTTAACGACTGTGGACACATCATCTACAGAGATTTCATTCATACAACATACATCGATCTGGCACTTGGGCACATTGCCAAAACTGGAGCATGGCGAACAATCTAGGCTCTTATCAATCACAACATGGTGTGGCCCACGGGGAGCCCATTGTGCTTGTGAACTGGCGCCGAACAGGGAGACAGTCGGCCGCCCCAAGGCTGAGGCCAGATGAAGAATTCCAGAATCAGTACTAACTACGACAGTGCCCCGCGCCAGAACAGCAGCCGTCTGCTCAAGACTCGTCTTTCCGGTCAGGTCAAGAGCCGAAAGGCCAGAAGCAATCTGAGCACCGGCCTCGCGGTCTTGTTCACCCCCAACAATAACAACGCGTGTATTCTGCTTTTCACACCAGACTGCTAACTCGTGAAATTTTGCACAGCTCCAGCGCTTTTCAGCAACACTGGCACCGGGAAATAAAATGATAAAAGGTTCTTCCAAGAGGCTCCCAAGCATATTGTCGGCAGATTCCTGATCAATTTCTGGAACTGTCAGAAAAGGATAAAGATTTAGCGAGGGCGACTCTAACCCCAGAGGCTTAAGCAACTCAAGGAAATTGTTCAACTCATATTTCGCAGGGCTATAATCAATCGTGTGCGTAAACAATCTTTTCCGTTCATTCGTCCCATAACCGACCTTTATTTGGGAACAGACCACGCGAGCAACAATAGAGGAGAGGTGATACCACTGTTCGCTGTCAATAACCACTTCATAGTCACTTCTAAGCACTGCAAGCAGCTCTAGTGGTCTGTCATAGCACAGGACCTGATTGACACCGGGGCAGAGGGAGAAAACTCTACTGTTTCGCTTTTCGGCGAGAACATCAATGCAGGCCGTGGGGAAGGCCTCCCGCAGCCGTAATATCACCGGGACCAACAACACCGCGTCGCCGATACCACCAGGACGAATCAGCAGTAAGCTGGAAACAGGAGAAGGGGGCGATTCCGGTTGTGTCGGCCGCGGCCAAAACCGAGTCAACAATGAGCCAATGAGCCCATCAACCTTTTTCAGAAACATAACAGTCAACTATTACTCACAAATATAAACTAATTGGCATGGCCTGCCCCAAGCATCAACGAGCCGAGCAGATCACTTGGATTATCGTAGCAATAGACTCGGACAATTTCAGGGCTCATTTCAAAATCCGCCATGTGGCGCTATTCGTCCAGAGTACCAATAACAACATCAGGGACATCCTCCTCTGATTGATCAAGACACCACAACGGGCTACGAGCAGAAAAGTGTTTGTCTTTTAAATCAAAGTCCTTCCCAGCAGTCGTTCATAGAGCTGGACATACGACTTTGCTACTGTCTCAGTCGTAAACTCCTCAATGACCTTGATACGGGCACTTTTTGAGAGGCCATGTAAGCGATTCTCATCTTCAAGAACCCAGCTTATCCCTTTGGCTAGATCGTCAGTATCATATGCTTTTGCAAGGTACCCATTGTTGCCATGATCAATCATGTCTTGCATACCTCCAACATCGAAAGCGACACAGGGAGTACCACAGGCAAGTGCTTCCATGACAACCAGTGGCAAGTTGTCCTCTGTAGAAGGTGCAACGACAACATCGGCAGCAGAGAATAATTCTACAAGTCTGTAATCATCCTGAATTTTCCCAAAGTAATGTGCGGGGAAGCCAAAATCCGGCGGATTAGCTGGTTGAGATGCCCCATAAATCAAAACCTCAAACTGATCGGGTCCAGAAATCAACGCCAAAGACAGCATAGCAGGACAAAGAAACTGAAAACCTTTACGTTGATCATCTGCCGCATTAACTGCACCAAAAAGTATCAGCTTTTTATCAACAGGAAGGCCAAGTGCCTCCCTGCAAAAGCGTCGGTTCAGAGGCTTATAGAGATCCGTATCGATGTTATAAGGGATTACTTCTACTGGATATTCACCAAGCAAACTACTCTGTCTGGCACATTTTGCCAACCACTGGCTCGGAGTTACTATTGTAAGATCCAGAGCAGACCAATGTCGCTGTTTACGTCGCCAGACTTTGTGGCTCAGGTCCTGAACCTTTTTCGACCCGAGTTGGGGGCAGGCCCCACACTGTTCAACGTATCTGGTACATTCACCCGTATAGTGGCACCCTCCGGTGAAAGCCCACATATCATGCAAGGTCCAAACCATCGGGGCACTTATCTTGCTCAAAAAATGGATCGGCAGATACCCTGCGCAGAACCAATGCAGGTGTACAATATCTGCGTTCGACAAAACAGCTTGATCAAGGCCGGGAAAGGGTAGCCAGTTAACTCCCCAGAATTTTTCTGTTCGCCGCGGATAAAAACAGGCGGGGAACCTATCCAGAAAGGACCTGGTCAAGCCTACTCCTTTAGCAAAACCGCCCTTCGGCCCGACAATATGGGACGAGTCGCCAGCTTTCTCCTGCACAAGCATGCAGGAGTCCATGCCGGAGGAGTTCAGTCCAGCATGGAGACGATGAGCGGCTCGAGCAGCACCGCCGTTCATGTCATGAGTACTAATATGAGCTATCTGCAATTAACGAGAACTCCATAACTTGCGCAGAAAAATATCAACAGCATCCAAGATCTTCTGAATTATGCGAGTAGCCCTTTTTAGAAGGTTTCCCCTTCTACGGGTATACCATTCTACTAACCGTCTCACGACTTCTGAGCTTTCAAAAAAATCGTCGGTGAACACTTTAACCGGAGATGAAGCCAGAACCACATTAAAATCCTGCTCTCGCCGAGAATGCACACCTGAACCATCGTGACCGATATTCATGGTCATGGAAACCGCGGGGTGAAGACACAACCCTCCCCTCTTAAATACAGATGCATACCAAAATACTGCCCAAGTATTGGAACGGCCCTTAACGTTCTGGACAGCCTGGGCCCAGTGATCAGTAACACCACCCAAGCTGAAACGTTCGATCTCATCTGTTGAGAATTGCCTGAGAAGTTGATCAGGCTCTTTCTTGAAAAACTGCCACGCGCTGGCCCAGGTTCCCCATCCCCAGCATGACGTTGACCTATAGAAAAATGTCTGTGGCAGTTCAGTCGAATCAATGGGAAACATGTACCCTGAAACATGCATCACCCTATCAACAGCCTTATAGTGTTCCAGCGCATCGTTCATATAGCGCAGGAAGTATCTTGAGGTCACGATATCATCCTCCAGCACAACGACTCGATCAGCATGGTTCAAAACCTCTGTGATGCCGGAGATGATGGAGCAAGCCAAGCCTATATTCTCGGCGCGTTCAACTATCTCGACACTGCGAAAACCGGCTATCCCTCGCACGTAATCGCGAACCTGCTCAACCGCCTCCCGATCACTCACTGACCCAGGTCCGTCACAATAGACAAACAAATCGCTCTGTTCGGCGAGTTCGTTCTCCAACAGAGCCTCAAGCGTCCGGCGCGTGTGTTCGGGACGGTTGTAGACGAAGAGGATAATGGGAGACAGGTCCGATTTCATAACTTTTCGCACTATCCTCTTTCACCAAGTTTAAGACGTTTCATCTCTCTCAACAAGCTTCTCTGCGCAAACAACGAAAACAATGTGGGGTAAAACGACAGGACAAACAAGTCGCACAAGTTCAGAGAGAGACCTCTTTCTGAGGCTTTACCCTTTAATCTTAATGGGGATGAAGGCAAATATCTCCCTGGATTAAGAGCCCCCCTGTAGTGCATCTTAAAGCGCTTCGGGTAATAGTAATACAATTGGGCAATCCCCCTGTTAACCCTTTCACACTTCTTCTTAAGTGCGGAGAACTCAATGCGGGCGGGGTGAGACAACAACTCACGACGGATGAAACCAAAAGTGGCGCCTACCGCCTTCGCTCGACGTCCGAATTCAACATCCCCACCAGACTCAAGACGAGCATCGAAAAAACCAATTTTCTCGATCAGGCGTCTGTCAACAGAAAGACAGCAAGTAGGAGCAAAACCGAATGTTTCCAGGTATTCGTCTACAGGGAAAGCATGTACCTGCTCATATTTTTCAGTGAAAGTCCGTGCATTTCCAGTAATCTTTACTCGTGCACCTATGTATTCGCAACCAGTCTTGACATAATAACCGTAAACATCTGTAACATAGCTAGGCGACACTTTCATGTCTGCATCAATAAACATCAGAATGTCGCCAGAAGCAGATGAAATACCCTTATTTCTTGACGCATAAGAGCTCTTAACCTCTGTCTCAGAATAAACTTTCACAACAGATTTATTCTTTTCCTCAAATGAACGAGCAACGGAAAGAGTGTCATCTTCCGAACCGTTATCAACGACAATTATTTCATACCTACTTTTTTCAAAATCCTGACTAAGAAGTGATTCAAGGGTCACCCGAAGCCCCAAAGCATCATCAAGAACAGGAACAACAACAGAGACATCCATAGAGAGATTCACCCACCTTTCCTTATTGTCGCTGCTTATTACCATCCTGAGTCGCTCCAATCACACCCGATATCAACCTTGGCGGCGAGGAGAATAGCAAGAGCATAAACCGGAGGACCTAACAATTACGCAAACCTTTTATTAAAAACCCAATATTCCAAAAAAGCTCTTGTAGGCAAAAGACCATTTCTGTTTTCCAGTGTCGTCTAGACAAAAAAACTCTGAGAGGCAGCCCCAAAACCTTCTTAACACAGTCACACACCACCCTCCAGTAATACCATGAAGATAAGCTATCTCCCTGCCTTAGGTACCGCGCTGAACCTGCCGCATACAAACGCTTCAGTCGATAACTCACACGCATATTCCTCTTTGGAGTCCAGTGTTCAACCCGTATGCGTGGGTCATACCAGAGCAAGTGATTATCCCGTTTAAGACGCAAAAAAAGATCAGCCTCTTCCCCCATCCCGAGAGACTTACCCACCATACCGAATTCAGGAGAAAAGCCATTGAGCTTTTCAAGAACATCCCTCAGAAAAGCCATGTTTGATCCCGAAAAACCTCCTGAGGTCTTCGCCATGAAACCCGCCTCATCACCCCACGTCCTTATTTCAAAATCATCAACAAACCAAGCCGGTGGGGTGCACTGATACCATGGTCGGATCTCTCCTCCGACCGCAGTAGGTTGTGGTTGAACAGTCTCAAAGGCATGCAAGATTCGTTCACACCATTCAGGTTCAGCTTTTGCATCATCATCGATAAAAGCTACGAATCTGCCTGAGGATGTACGCCAACCACAGTTGCGGGCATGGCTGAGGCCCTGCTTCTCTTCCGAAACGACCCTGAAGTTGTTGTACCGCCCAGCAAAATCAGCAGCGATCAATTGTGTGTCATCCGTGGAATTGTTGTCGACGATGACTACCTCATACAGTCCAGTTGACAACGACTGGTCGACAAGTGATTCAAGGCAGCATCGCAGGAGTTCGTAACGATTATAGGTACAGACGACTATTGATAGCCGAACGGAGAGTGTCATATCTTGAAAAGACTCCGAAGCATAAATCTGCAGAGAGTTCCGGCAGAGATCTGCGCATATTTTCGAAAAGGGCTTCTGTGAAACGCCATGAAGGAGTCCCAGCCGATATGGCTGGAAGCTTGGCAGAAGGCTGCCCACTTCTCGCCAAGGATTGAACAGAACGCCTCTTGGCTATAAACCCCGGCCGTCATGTTAGCAGCGAAAAGACTATCAATCCACTTTACCGCTCGACCCAAGGTCTCGACGTCGATGGCCCCTTCTCCCCTGCCAATGAGGCGATGGATCTCAACCTGTCCTTCATCAGGGTTGATGCCAAGTCGGTTGATTTGCGCAATAACTATCTTCCGCGTATTCGCCTCGGCGACCATTGCCTGCTTGCGACTCGTTCCACCAGGATGGACTCGATACCTAACTAATGGTTTGGGAATATTCGCTACCCGAGTCTGCGGCAACAAACGTACCCACAGGTCATAATCCTCAGCTGGGGGAAATTCCAGCCGATAGGGGCCTTCAGGCAGTATATCTTTTCGTATCATTACAGCAGACTGAGCAAAACGGTTATTGAACAGTAAGGCACAGGGAATTTTCAAACTTGATGTTTCATATCGCCAGACATCACCATCAGAGCAGCCATCCACATCAATGAGTTCTACCCATGAACCAACCAGTCCGAAATCCGGGTTTTGATCAAGAAACCTAACCTGCTCCTCAAGCCTCGTCGAGCATGCAATGTCATCACAATCAAGCATGGCGACATATGTTCCACACGCAGCAGCAACCCCTTCATTGCGCGTGACCGCCAGGCCAAAGTTTTCTATACGGTCTATGATTTTTATCCTTGCATCAGAGTAAGCCCTTGCTTTAAACACGCTGTCATCAGTTGAGCCATCATTAATAATTATAAGTTCAAAATCTCGAAAAGATTGGTTGAGGATACTCTCTATAGCTTGACCAATATAGCGAGACCCGTTGTAAACGGGCATGACAATACTAACCTTCCGCATAATTCTAGCCTATCGCACCTTCATGATCGAGCGATAGCCATAATAGGTTGCAACCACTCTCAAGTAATCCAAGATAAAATATAATACGGCCTCACCTATATTTAGGTTTCTCATATAGATAGAAGTAAATCTTCTAATGGCATCGATCCCAAAGATTGTTCTACAGAAGGTTTTCCCACGGCCAACCTCTGGCCATTTACTAACAAATATTGCATAGCCTTTTCCATGATTGCAAAACATCTTCATCATGCTCTTAATTGTCGTTCTATGAGAATGCGTCACCTTGGCATTCTCATCATATTTGAAATGGTAACCATTCTTTATGATCCGATGGCATAATTCTGGTTCCTCTCCGCCTGGGACACGAAAATCTTCATCGAAGTATCCGGCCCCAACTATAGCTTCTCGAAGGAAAAACGCATTTGCCGTAACGAGATAAGTAACCCTCTCACCCCTATAACCAGGTCTCCAAACTTCAAGATGATCGAGATATCTGGCTACTGTATTTTCTTTATCAGGCAGAACATTCCCTCCGACGCCAGCCAAAGTCTCATTCGGAAAATGCCTAAGGTATTGGTTCAGAATATTCTTATCAACAAAACAATCTGAATCAATGACAAGCAGATACTTACCCTGAGATTTCTTAATCCCTGTGTTCCTTGCCGCTGCGGGTCCTTTGTTTTCCTGGTAAATATAATTTAGGTTAATTTTTACTCTGGCCATCAAGTCTTTAACAAATACACCTGTTCCATCTACGGAGCCATCATCAACAACAATGACCTCATAATGACTACAGGGATACTGCATCAGCTCAATTGACCTTATAGCCCTCATCAAATTATCTAAATCATTATAGGTGGGGATTACGATACTTACCGTTATAGATTCATTCATACTATGTGGCATCCTATTAAAAAAAAACGCCTTTTAAGATCATGTAATTTAATAACTCGTCTCATCACCGCGACCTGTAATTTCTGAGACAAAGTGAGTCCCTTCCGGTATTTTTCAAGAACCGACAAAAATCTCGGGTAATTTTCTCCACTGATTATATCATTAGTGGTTTTAGTCCCAGCTATCTTACGATAATTACCAAAAACCTTATCCACATAGTGAACATTAGCTGACTGAACTGCCCGTGCGACAAAATCAATATCAAGAGAATAATGCTCATTAATATCGTATGGGCCAATTATTTCGTGTAACGATTTATGATAAAAATATTGGGAGGGATTGGTCGGAAATGGGTTTATATCCCAACCCATCAACAGATCCGTTATTTTTAATTTTTTGGGTTTGTTGACTTCTTCTACTACACCAGAATCATTCAACACATTGCAATCCCCAACTAACAACGACGGTACAGGAAGATTTTTGAACAATTCAGGAATTACAACAAGTACTCCAGGCTCATAAAAATCATCAACATTCAAAAAGCTAATGATTGAACCTTTGGACATTGCAATTCCTTTATTCATGGCATCTGACTGACCCCGATCCTTGTCAGAAACCCAACGAATGTGTGGAAATTCGGCTACATATCTCTTGATGATTTCCACGGTACCATCTGTCGAACCACCGTCCACGATTATGTGTTCGGCAACAGGACAATCCTGTTCAATAACGTTCTTTATGCAGAACTCGATAAAACGAGCTCCATTGTAGACCGGGGTTATGATCGAAAGCTGACTGTTCATTTATTATGTTTCTCCAACTCAACAGCGTCTAATGAGGGAAACCTGTGCAGCAACACTCCTTCCGGTTACCATCCTGCGATTATCGTGAAGGACAATTTTTATCTTCGGTCATGGTTTGCCACTTATAACAACATTGGCAAGCGTGAGAAACAAATCCAACTCTAGCGAAAACCACAAACTTTCATCCAGTGGACCACGCTGTTACAAGACTTCCTTGGCAAAAAGACATAGCTGTTGCATAAAAGCACTACAATGACACCAGTCGTACAAGAACTCATAAGGTTGCATCTTTACGTTCTGTTCATAATTGAATCGGCCTTTTTCATTAAACAGCCTACCATGGCCAGAAACGGCCTCTATATGAACTCAACCATGTAAGCTTCAGTCAATCGGAACAACACTCCAGGAAAAAGTTAATCACCCGAATTCAATCAACTCAGCAAAACATCTTAGGTTTCTATCAAATATGTACCCTTCTTTCTTCCTGACTTCATCAAGAGCAGGAAGGGAGAATAGAAGTGGCCAAGTGGAACCCATGGATCATTATTAGGTTTCTGACTATCTTTAGATTTCCTGAATTCAATTCGTAAGTGCAACTTTGCGCGGTTGGTTTAAGTGAGCAAGCTGCGGTAGCATCTGTGTCACCTAGACTAGCCGGTCAAAGGAGCACAGATGAAACACTACACGCAGCTTGCCCGAGAACAAAGATATCAGATTTACGCTCTCAAGAAAGCAGGACATTCACAAACCTGTATTGCCGCTTTGCTCGAAGTCCATAAGTCAACCATCAGCCGTGAACTGAGACGTAACAGCGGCCAACGTGGCTATCGTCCGAGACAAGCACAAATGCTGGCAGAACAAAGGCATCGTGAGAAGCCACGAGCAGTGATACAGCCGAAAACTTGGCAACGGATTGAGAAACAAATCAGACTGGACTGGAGTCCCGAACAGATCACCGACTGGCTACAACGAACCGGCTAACCTACAGTCAGTCATGAACGGATTTACCAATACATCCTGGCGGACAAAAACACCGGCGGCGACCTGTACCAGCACCTGCGTTGTAAAAAGAAACGCAAGAAACGTTATGGAGCTAAAGAGCGTCGAGGCCAACTGTTAGACCGCACAAGCATTGAAGACCGTCCTGCAATTGTCGCCGAGCGGAGACGGATCGGCGACTGGGAACTCGACACCATTATTGGCAAAGGCCACAAGCAAGCCATCGTTTCGCTCACTGAACGTAAAGCGCGATTGGCACTCATTGCCAAGGTTGAACGCAAGACAGCCGACCAGGTCGCTGCAACCATCGTCCGTTTGTTAAGGCCTCACGCGAAGAAGGTTCACACCCTGACCTCAGACAACGGCAAGGAATTTGCTCAGCACAAAAGTATTGCCAAAAGCCTGGATGCTGACTTTTATTTTGCACACCCCTATGCATCATGGGAACGTGGCACCAACGAAAACATGAACGGCTTGATTCGACAGTATTTTCCTAAACATCGTGATTTCAGAACTGTCACTGAAGAGGAGATTCAGTTCGCTATGAACAGACTGAACAACCGGCCAAGAAAGTGCCTTGGTTATCGAACCCCTAACGAGGTAGTCTTCGACAAGTCACTTGTTGCACTTGCGAGTTGAATCGGCCTTTCTTCAAGAACCTTGAAAACATCACAAAAAAGCCTTAAGAGGATAGTCCTTAATACTTGATGCATAGCCAAAAAGAATGTTTTTCTACTGAGGATAAAAAAACCAATAACAGGTTTATTGTCATTCGTTAAACATTCTACGCATCAGACTTAGATCGAAAAGATTCTTTAAGTAATTTAGTGTAGAAACCGATTTGCACTGGCAGCCACGTCTGAGGATGAAACATCCTGAATACATTCGACATAACTCTTGATACAAATCCAGTTACAGTGGAAACATTCCATTCTTTTGGTGAGAATTTTATGTTTTTTGGGATTACCCCAAGGGACAAAGCGACCAAAATGCCCCCCTCCAACAATTCCAACTGAAGATATGTCGAGAGCAATTGCGATATGCAACCCAGACGTTTCCATTCCAATAAACAAGTCACATTCTTTGATCACAAGGGAAAGTTCTCTAAGTGTAGTTTTCCCGATCAAATTCACAACACAACACTTATCACAACCGCGATATAACGCTTTTTCAACTTCAGAACCGATTCTTTTATCGCTCTCACTCCCCAATAAGACATAAATGATATCTCCTTTTATGTCTTTAGCGAGAGCTTGATAATTTGCCACATCCCAGCATCTGTATACATCAGCCGCGCCGGGAAAAACTCCTACAACTTTCTTTCCCTTAACACTATAATTTTCCAGAAGGTTTTTATCAGAAGGAGAAAACCAGAATTCTGGAGTAACATCATTAACATCTTTAATTGAGCAACCTAGATAATTCAGAAAATCAATCGTTGTCAGAATCTCATGCCTCCACGGATCCTCCACGGAGGTGTCGAAGCTTTCTGTAAACAAATTTATGGGCTCCAGCTCGGCTGGGTAGCCACCCTTTGGTTGACAACTGTCAGATCCAGTCATTCCAACAATACTGCGATATCCTAACTTGTGTAGTTGTCTTAAGTGAACGACTTGAGGCGACTTAACTGGATAAATCACCAAATCGTATGGAGAAAAACAGTTATTAAACAGGCCTTGGAGTCGCATCACACACCCGAACAAAATTTGGCTTTTAGAGGTAAACCACCTTGTTACGCGAGTCCAACTTAACTGGTCGAGAGATATACACTTATCGACATGAGGACATAATTCCAAGACATCCCGGACATGAGTTTTCACTGCAATGGTAATAAAGGCTCCGGGATAGTGCCTTCGTATATGCTTCAACGCTCCGCTGAAAAGGACTACATCCCCGATGTTATCAGGGCGATAAATGAGAATTTTCATCACTCGCCCTCTCAGGAGACAATCGCCTCAACTGCTCCGACATATTGGTCAAGCGTTGAATGTTGAAGGCAGAGTAAACGCTCTTTCTCTGAATCCCTAGTCTTCACCGCAGCTTCAGTCTCAGATTCAAGCGCATCCAAGGTCACATCCTTAACATAATGGGTAGACAAGCCAAGCTCCTTAACCATCAGAAGCCGAGTATCGGTACACACAGCAATAGAGGGGATGCCAAGACCGGCCATGCCAACGGATGCGTGCATGCGATTACACAGTGCGAACTTCGCACTTTTTGCCATTGCAAAATATTCGACAGGGGTCTTCGGGAAGATCCTGGGCAGGTCAGGTGCCAAGCTGTGCGCAAGCTGATACTCGTTTTCGTCGTGGCACAATAGCGCTAAAGAATGTCGCTTGCGCAGGCGTTCGATCAAACCCAAAACGGTTTTTCTCCACAAGGCAGAATCCGTTCCCTGCCCCCAGGAAAAATGCCCTCCGCCTTCCATGAAATTGATCAACACAAGGCCCGAATCATCTAATGGTGCTGTTTGCCCCTTCGCTGCAAGAAAAGCGCTACAAGGAATAGCCGGCACATCAAAGCCGGCCCAGTTGCAGACATCCTTGGCAAGTCCATCTCTCACGGTAGTCAATCGGCAGTAACTTAGAATCTCTTCAATGTATGGCCTGTCATCCGGGCTCTCACGGTAAAGTTTTTGATTTTCCCACGGATAACATGATCCGGCGGCCAAGTTGAGCACCGGGATCTTCTTGTACAGCCGCCCGACCACGTCACTCCAAAGTGGTTTGGCCCATTCGTTGGCATGACAATTTGGCCAGAAAACTGGAGCACCACATTGCACGATCAAGTCGCAACTATCAAAAAAGCTATTTCCCAATTTTGGAGCAAGGTTAACTCCTAAACGCCTCACTATTCCGCGACCAGGAACAGCCGGGAGTCTCTCTGACCAACTCGCGAGTCGGGCAGGATGCCATGTGGGGTAAGCGGTATAAGGTTTATGTTTATTTATAGGGACAAATTCAACACTACGTGACGGGAAGACTCTTCTCAAAACCGAGCATATCCCCTCACGGATAAAATCATCCCCGATATTGGTCTTTAATGTTGTTATCAAACCTATTTTCATTTCACTCTTCTTTTTTCAGTGCGAAGATAGCGAGATAAGGCTTCTTCAGTGAAGAAAAACTCTTTTCAGATGTCATAAAAATAGTTGAAAGAACATTAAACAACCGCCCAAGCACGGAAGAACGCCATCCGAACCCGACCTTCAATGACATTCGTTTATGGATGTCTTCTTCATGACATTCTCTAAATTTAGAGTTTGTACTTTTGATCTCAAATCATTTAATTCTGGCTCGAAAGGATTGATATAAACGATATCCCACAAATCTGAGTACAGACTCAGAGAAAGAGATAAAATCTGTGGGGATCCCACATCCAGTATTCTGAGTGCATCATTCTTTCTTTCTAGAATTTCGGAACAATCTAAGTAGTGCAGGGAGTTCTTTTGTCCTCGTATAATCTATCGGCACCAGAAAATTTCAAACGCCCGCCTTGAGATATCTGAAGAGTGCACGATAGCCGAAAATAAACTTACTAAATTTTTTAAACGTCAGCCGACTTGCGGCACTGCGGACAACCTTGTAAGAATTCACACTCATTGGGAGATAACTCTTCAAAATCAAGAAAAAGCGCTTATAAAAGCAACACCTGAGTTGGCAAACATAAACCGATTCGTACGCCAAAAAATAATTAACACTTATGTTGTTGAATAAAATCATTAACTCTACTCAACAAGATTAAATTTTCATGTATTTTCTCCTCATCCCAATCCCACCATTTTATATCTAGCAATTGTTCAATAATATCGTCAGAGAAGCGTTTCTTGACAACTCTCGCTGGATTACCAGCAACAATACTGTATGGATTTACATCTTTAGTAACGATACTTCCCGCACCGACTACAGCACCATCAGATATGGTCACACCGGAAAGAATGACTACATTATTACTTATCCACACATCGTTTCCAATTTTTATATCGCCTTTAAATCTAGGCTTTTGCAGATGATAAAGGTCCTCAACTTTCCATTTTGGAATGAACGGGTATGTTGTAACCCAATCCATATCATGTTCACCCCCAGCAATTATCGTCACCTTGTCAGCAATGGAGCAATACCTCCCAATACTTACCTCAATACGATCATCCCAGCAGTATAAATCGATTCCGTTTACGTAAGACCCTTTGCCAATATTTAATGTTGGTTTTTTGCTCCCGATAATATTTATATTCAAACTTTCTTGAGATTCATATTCATTCAAATAGGTCCCATCTTTGGTTTGAATATCTTTTTCAGAAATTAGATACCTTTTTAACTTCTTATATATTTTACAAAACATGACAGATACAACCTTTTTACATTTTGTGGATGTTAAATATTCTTTCTAATACGGATTTTTTTGGGGGGACATAAAGATCATTGAATTTAGCATCAAATGATTTATCCCTAATAACGTACGGTGGATGACTTATAGGGTCACTTAATTCACATAACTCCAAATTTGAAAAGGAGCACTCTGATGATGTGTGGGTTGAATCGAACCCAAAACCAACGTTTGAGACTAAATTAAAAGCAGGGATTATACTCAAACCATGGTTAATCATCTTCGCGAACCCCCATTGATAGTCCCAAGTATCAATTTCTCCAGCGAACACCTTATTATATAATGCTGACCGATACATTGACTCTTCGTAACTCTGACAAAAGTGTTCATATAACTTAGCGTCTCTAACCTCTGGCCACAATTTCATATCTACATCATAATAGTTCCAGGCTCTTCTCCAAGTCGCCCACCCCCAGACAGGGCCATAGTTAGAGAACATATAACTGTAGACATTCCCACTCCGCTCTTTCACTAAATTAGATCCACAAATCTGCATCACACGAGTATCATTTTGATACTTCTGAAGGAGTTCTTCGCAGAACGAGAAGAATGAATAGGAGGGGAGGCAATCATCCTCAAGAACGATACCCCCCTCCACGTTCTCGAAAAACCAATCGATGGCGGAACTAACGGCTATTTTACAGCCAAGGTTCTTTTCCCGGAACAGAGTTACTACGTCACACTCCCAATCAACCGACTCAATTATGCGGCGGACCTGTGCGCATTTTTCAGCATCACCTAACTTGTTCTCACGTGGACCATCCGCAGCCACAAAGAGTTGTTTCGGCTTGGCTTGTTTAATAGCCTCAAAAACCTTTTTGGTCGTATCCGGTCGATTAAAGACAAGGAATAAAACCGGAGTTTTTAGATGTAAATCGCTCACTAAAGTTGTGACTCCCCATAACTACTTTTCGGCCTGCACATAAATTGACTGAAAATCTCTGACTTCCAAATCAAGTGTTTTGTCAAAACCTCTCAACCTCACATTATTAAACCCGGCCAAGTTTAAGACCGCAACGAGGTTTTCCTCATCAAACATATACCTATGATGTCCAGCCATATACGCCATATAATTCACATAATCAATTTTAGAATTAGCATTATAAGCAGGTTCGTATCGGCAGAATATTTCGGGACGAAAACCATCTGGGGCACAATATGCTTCCAGATAAATACGCGCATTCGGAACAGACGCTCTGAATATACCACCAGGCTTCAAAACCCGTAGGCATTCAGAGAGCAATGTCATCAATTCATGATATTCGAAATGCTCCAACATATGAGACGAATAGATCATACTTACGCTGTTATCCGGAAAAGGAAATGGCTGGGTTAAATCCAATACCAGATCGCAATTTTCGTTAATATCAGCATAGGTCCATCCGGTTACACCTCGCCTTTCTCCTGCGCCAAGTTCCAGCTTTATTGGCAGATCACTTCTCAAAAGCGAAGTGACCTTATGATGATTTTTCACTGCAATCTGCTTGTTTTTTGTAGTCTTACTTTGTTGTTCAGAAAGAGTTCCTAGAATTTCTCTTAACTTCACAGGAAGCATCTTTTTTATAACTTTTTTAACTATTAGCATGGTTATCTTTACAGCCCCTCATGGAAAGCAAAATCATTTCTAACCGCAATGAAGTTTTGAAAACGAAAAATTTCATTTGTCGACTCGTATGCAAAAAGGGGGATAAGCCGATTAGAATCAAGTCTGTACATCTTGTAAGCAGAGAGGATTTCATAGAAGTCGCGTAAAAACACTCGCGAAAAGACGTCACACTCGCCAAATTCAAACTGGATAATTTTGATCTTGCCGTCAGCAAGAATTTGTTCTGCACCTTTCAGAACATTGAGTTCGTTCCCTTCGGTATCTATTTTAAGAAAGTCAATTTTGGTTATCTTTTCCATCTCACAGAAAAGATCAAGTGACGTCAACTGAAAATCAATCCCGACTATATCATCACGCTTGTGAAACGTGCGGAACACATCACCATAAATACTGGCATGCGAGCTAGCAAGACTGTCCGAGTAGGTAAAAATTTTCTCAGCCTTTTGCTCCTCTCCCATGCCCACATTATAACACTTGCCCACGTCACCAACATTATCCACCAACTGCTTATATGTATTGATATTAGGCTCAAAGGCATAGATCCGCGCGGATGGAAATTCTTTCGCTAACATCCGTGAGTATTTGCCAACATTGGCGCCTACATCGAACATGACAGGCGTTTCAATATTGCAAAGGTTTTTTTTAAGCACTTTGGTTGCCAAAAAATGTTCACCACTGACTATGTTGTTTTCACATTTCAGGATACCTAAATTATTGTACGCAACGTGAAGCAGATCTAAACGAGCGTACTTGGCGATTTCTAGTATTAATTTCTTAGCAGCATCCGAGCCTATCGTCTTTACAATTACACGAACGATAAATTTTAGAAGAAAATTCATTGCGAAGCCCTCACAAAGCTAATATTAAATTCTGGCAGGAGCGCTCCTTGAATCTGCTTGGTATCATGGAATTCATACGGGTTCCCATCTTCAATCTCGAGTTTAACAACGCCACTAATCCAGTCTTGAATGACTTCGTTACTTCGCAAGAAAAACACAAGAGAGTACACGTCAGGCTTTAGGATATTCTCTATTTCAAAAAGATATTCATCTGCATCTGATACATGCTCAAAATGAAGATTTTTATACCTGTTGCTGCAATGAATTATAGTGTTCTGGTTTTTGTCGTGTATGGCAAAACCGAAATCAAGTTCAGGGAACACCCTCTTCATCCCCATCGACTTTAATTTTACTTTGAATTTTATCGGCACTCCAAATCGAACCGGATAATTCAAGAATGTTATTTTCTCAAAAACCAGTTCCTGAGCCGTGTTTTTACGTTCAACATTGCTCAAATCAATTTCTCTACCTGAAAGCCTCTTTTCGCCAGCATAAACATCAATAGTTTCTTCCACCTTTCCAGAAAATACACACTGGCCCTTATTCAACAACACAGCTCTGCTACACAGAGACTTGATTGCTGAAAAGTTGTGGGAAACAAACAGAATCGTTCTCCCTTGTGCGCTAACCTCTAGCATTTTGTCGATACACTTTTTTTGAAAAACCGTATCCCCCACGGCCAAGACTTCATCTACGATTAAAATCTCAGGCTCTAAATACGCTGCAACGGCAAAGGCCAGGCGAACATACATTCCAGATGAATAACGTTTGACCGGCGTGTCAATAAACTTTTCAATCTCGGCAAAATCAACGATCGCATGGAACTTTCTACGAATCTCCTGCTTACTCATACCAAGGATCGCACCATTGAGAAACACATTCTCGCGACCTGTCAACTCAGGATGAAAACCGGTACCAACTTCTAGCAAACTGGCTACACGCCCCTTGATGTTAATCAATCCTTTTGTCGGCGTAGTCACTTGAGAAAGGATTTTCAGCAGAGTTGATTTACCAGCACCATTTTTTCCTATGACACCAAGGACTTCTCCTTGTTTTACATCGAAGGAAATGTCCTTCAGTGCCCAAAACCTGTCGAGCGTTTCAATTGTTGAATCATTGATTTGTTGAATCGTTGAATCGATTTTCCGGTTCGGGTCTTCTTTGCCACGAACTTTGGCCCACCAGGAATTAAGATCCTTGGACAAGGTGCCGTGATTTATGATGCCGAGGCGGTATTCTTTCCAGAGGTCTTCAATGCGGATGACGACATCGGAACCTGTTGAAAAATCTACGGGCCGGATATCTGTCGCTGTTGGCGACGTGACATTACTCAATGAGTCTACTATGGTTTTATTGCTGGGTTTATTCATTAGTCTTTTCGTTAAAAAGGTTTTTCGCAAAAGGTTGAAGTTAGATGTAAAATGTTGAAAAACGTAGAAGCAAAAAACTTTTACTTTTGGGGCTGTCCTAGATTACTAGCCCATATTCTCTTTAACTAGTTGTTTTAACAGTAACAATTGAGTTTTTGGGTCAGGGATGTTGAAACGCCACTCACATTCCTTCAAAAAGAGCCCAAAATGCTCTCTGGGAATGTCGTTGAATCTGCGCAAATGACGCTTGGCCTGATTCCAGAAATTCTCAATACCGTTTATGTGGTTTCGACCCTTTGCAAACAGGTTAGAGTGATTGATACGAACATGGTGAAAATCACTTACATCAAG
>JARUHJ010000009.1 GCA_029667085.1 Deltaproteobacteria bacterium IMCC39524 | reverse complement strand
CATGTTCGTATCAATCACTCTAACCTGTTTGCAAAGGGTCGAAACCACATAAACGGTATTGAGAATTTCTGGAATCAGGCCAAGCGTCATTTGCGCAGATTCAACGGCATTCCCAGAGAGCATTTTGAGCTCTTTTTGAAGGAATGTGAGTGGCGTTTCAACACCCCTGACCCAAAAGCTCAATTGTTATTGTTAAAACAACTAGTTAAAGAGAATATGGGCTAGTTATCTAGGACAGCCCCTAAATCTTTGACTGCCATTTTAAAGCGCCCCCTTTTCAAGCTATAGTTCCATTATCAACAATTCTGCTGATAAACCTATCAACCTCCATGCCAAACAAGTCAAGAACCATTCAGAATCAACCGTAAGCAGCTCAAGGCTTCTATATGTTTGTTTTAATTGAATATTTACTGAAATTCCGTATACCACAAAGGGTAACCTTTTTAATTAGAGAAAAACAACCGCAAAAAAATAAAGGATGACACACTTCTGTAACAATGAATCTTGGGCATGACACACATAAAGCCAGGCAAAAAATCTGCCTGGCTTCTTGTTATGAGTCTATCAATAATTTAAAATCGCAATAAAGATAAAAGGTTAATCGTTTTTACCTGACAACTCCAGGTCGGCCTCGGCCACCGGCCAGAGAACCTCCTTGTCGAGCAGGACAACAGCCTTACCTTCTTCGAGACGATAGACAATTCCGTTAGAACCATCAAGCAACGAGCCGTCCCTGATTATCACTTTATCACCAAACTTCATGAGGCTCTTCCTTGCCAGGCGGACCGGGTTTTAATGTAAAGCATTTTTTTCGACTTCTTCAGCACGTGTCGCCAGCTGTGGCAGATCAAGGATCAACGCGACCCGACCATCACCGAGAATCGTTGCACCGGAGACGCCGTTGACATCCTGGTACATCCGGCCCAGATTCTTGATAACCGTCTGATGCTCGCCGACCACGTGGTCAACCACAAAGCCAACCCTCAGACCTTCGAGGTTGACAATGACGATCTGTTCTATATCAGGACGTTCACTGTTGATCTTGAACTCATCACGGAGACGAACATAAGGAACGATTTCACCGCGGATTTTGACCAGGTTACGGCCATGAGACTGTTCCACATCGTCGCGGGTCAACTCTATACATTCTTCAACAGCCGAGAGGGGCAGAACATAGTGCTCCGCGCCTAGATCAATCAACAGACCGTCTATAATTGCCAAGGTCAGGGGCAGTTTGAGAGAGAAGGTTGTACCCTTCCCCTCCTCGCTGCGAACCTCAATGCTACCGCGTAAAGCATCGATCGCCTGACGCACGACATCCATGCCGACGCCGCGACCGCTGACGTTTGAGACTTCCTGCGCCGTTGAGAAACCAGGTTCGAAAATCAGCGCATAAATTTCACGTTCGCTCAGCTCGGCCTGCTCGCTGATCAAACCTTTCTCAACCGCCTTGGCGCGAATCCTTTCGACATCAAGACCGGCGCCATCATCAGCAACAGTGAGGACTACGTTGGCACCGGAATGCTTGGCGGACAGGGTAATACGACCCTTGGAGGGCTTGCCGATCGCCTGACGTACTGCAGGCGATTCAATGCCGTGCCCGATGCTGTTGCGCACCAGGTGCACCAGGGGATCATTCAGCTGATCGATAACCGTTTTATCCAGTTCTGTTTCACCACCCTCGGAGACCAGCAGGACATCTTTACCAAGCTCTCTGCCAAGATCGCGAATCAATCGCTTGAAGCGGGTAAAGGTGCCACCGATCGGCAACATACGGATGGTCAGAACCTGGTCGCGTAAATCCCAGGTCAGGCGCTCCACCTCTTCGGCAACACTGAGCAGGTCTGCGTCAAGACGGCTGTTCGCGAACTGGGAGAGGCGCGCCTGAACGGTGACCATCTCACCAACCAGGTTGACCAGTTTATCCAGGCGATCAGATTTCACCCGGATACTTTCCATTGCGTCATTCGCTTTGCGTTCCCGCCGCAGCGTCTGAATCCGCTCTTGTTCAGCAAGAGCGGATTGCACCTTTATGCCATCGACAGCGCCTTCCTCAACCAGGGCTTCACCGAGACGTTTTTTCTCTTTCAGATACCTGGCTAGATCTTCTTCGGTCAGGTCGCCGCGTTCGACCAGGATTTCACCGAGGCGCTTATAATCTTCCGGCTGGTCAAGCTGGCTACCATCATCAATCTTCTGAATCATAAGTTCGCAGTCATCTTCAACGAAAATAAAGACATCTCGGATAGCATCCTCGTCCTGGTCTGTCGTTAACAAAACGTCCCAATAGACCAGGCATTCCTCGGGGTTGAGCTCATCAAGCGCAGGAATGGCATCCAGCTGGGCAACGACCAGGGCTTCGCCGAGGCGCTGAAGCTCGCCCAACAAAAAATGTGGCTGAACTCCCTGGAGAAAAAGATTCGGCATGGGGCGGAAGCGAATCCGAAAGGTGGCCTGATCCGTCGGCGTCACCGTAGCAGAAGTCGCAATGTTCAGGGGGGCGCCCTGAGGGAAAGGCATGAGGGCTTGAAAGGCAGCGACCAGCTCTGCTGTCAGCTCATCATCAACCGGGGCCGCGCCAAACTCGGCCATGATCATCCCCTTGAGGTGATCCTGGGCCGACAGGGTCAGGGAGACAAGTTTTTCATCAACTTTACGTTCACCGGAACGCACCTGTTCAAAGACCGTCTCCGCCTCATGGCAAAAACCTGCAACATTGTCGAAGCCGGCCAGGCCACCGGAGCCCTTAAGAGTGTGCAACGCTCGAAAGACACGGTCGATAGGGGAAGAATCTTGCGGTGATTCTTCCAACTCCAGAAGAGCAGCTTCCAATTCCTGGATCAACTCGAGCGCTTCGTCCTTAAAGGTTTCGATTAAAGTACTCATGCCGGGCAGACCATGCGCACAACAGCCAGCAACTGTTCAGGTTTGAAGGGTTTGACGATCCAACCAGAAGCGCCGGCGGATTTACCCTCCTGCTTCTTTTCCGGTTGAGACTCGGTGGTCAACATGATGATCGGCATGAAGCGATTGCCGGGATTCTGGCGCACCTCCTTGATCAAGGCAATGCCATCCATGTTTGGCATATTCAGGTCAGTCACCAGCATATCGACTTTTTCGACAGTCAATTTCTTCAGGGCATCAACCCCATCAATCGCCTGCAAAACTTCGTAGCCGGCCCCCTCCAGAGTCATTTTCAGCACCTGGCGCACCGTTGCGGAATCATCTACGGTCATCACCCGCTTGCTCATAATCTTTATCTCCTTAAAAAATGAAAAAGCCAGAGGTTAACTCGGCGCAGCCCAGAGGCATTGACCAGCGTCGCCGTGGCTGCAGATGAAATCCTGAGAAAAACCAACCTCATCGAGAAACTGCAGGAATTCACCATTTTCACCGACCCGCAAACACATTTTTTTGCCGCGGCCGCTCGAAAAACGATGGCAGGCACAGAGGAGCTGAATGCCGGCCACATCAATAGCAGTTGTGGCTGAAACATCAACAACGACCTGCTCGGCGCTTTCGAAAGCTTCAACCAGGCGGTCCTTGAGAGCGCTGATATGATTAATCGTCATATCACCTTCAACAAGGAGTGTTCCTGATTTTTCATCAGGATCATAAGACCAGTTTGTCATTGGAAGAATAACTCCTGTATTCGAAGTCTAGCAAATTTACAAGACTCCGTAATTGAGTCCACCTGTTAATCAAAGGACTTATAACCAAAGCAAAGGCTGTAAGGATTTAACGCAAAGGCGCGAAGGGAAAGAGAAAGCCCGCAAAGAGAACCACTTCAAAAAAAGAGAATAGTCACCCTTTGCGTCTTTCCTGGCTTTTCTTAGCGTCTTTGCGTTGGTCTTTTGATTTCAGCTCTTACTGTTTTGGGGTAAAGACGTAATCCCTTTATTTGGCTTATAGGCCCGTTAATCAAAAGAGGTCGACATTATCACCCAGACCATGATCACGGATTGCCGTCCAATCGTTTTGTTCAGAATTTTCTTTAGTGCTTCTGGTCTTCTGTTTTTCCATGAACCGTTCGTGAATATGTCGTTCACTGGCCATGGTGTAGCAAAGCTCCAGCTCAACAAAAAGTTGTTCCAGGTTGCCCCCCACAGAAGCGCTGATCACCTCGTGAGAATGTTCTCCCAAAAAAGCCAGCTGTTCAAGTGCCGGATTCAGCTTCTCCTGGAAGGGTGTCTTGAGATCCACTCTCATTACGGCAATGGCAACGTCATCACAGAGATTGGCCGCATCACAATCAATTCGACCGGCGATCTCCTGCAGGTGATGAGTACTGTCCTCAAGGATCGTTATGTGCTTTCGGGCGTCCTTCAAAAGAATGTCAATCCCCCCGAATCCGGATTGCGAGTCTCTTTCAATGCCTTCCAACTGACGTGCCTGGGCAGTTACCATACCGCACTCTTTTGCCAACGTCAGCGCATGCCGGGTGGCTTCTTCTGCGACCAACTGAATATTCTGAGCGATAATGTCGAGACCGGCGCCCTTTTGCCTGGCATGGGCGGCGCTGATCGCCGCGTTCATAGCCAAAAGCTGCATCTCTTCACCAATAAACTCGACCTCTTCGACCAGACCGGCAACCTGCTGTACGCCCTGATTAACTTCGGTGAGAATGGAGCCTGCTTCCTGATGATTTTTTTGCGTCTCCTGCAAACAGCCGGCAATCGACTGAAGAACATTTAAGACGGACGAAAATCGGTTGACGCTACAGGCATCCGTCACCTTGAGCAGGGTCCTGGTATCACCTGACATCATCTCTACGATCAGAGCCATCCCCTGCAGGTTTTCAGTAAGGTTATCTGCCGCTTCAAGGAATTCCTGGCCTGCCAGAGCAAGCTGGTCGTGTTGCAGTTGGCAGATACAGCCAAACAGGGCCGCAGCCTCTCTGTCATTGCTGAAATCAGTGCGCTGCTCAAACCTCGCCAGATGGCGCCCCAGGCTATCCAGGGCCTTGCGTACGTGCTCCAGACGCTGACGGGTAATATCCTGAAACTGTAACGCCGCAACGATCTCACCAAAGTTGCGGTTCACTTCATCAGATCGTTCTTTGAGCTGGTCGGTCCACTGACCTGTTTCTATCTGGTTTGCCATGAATTCGCTGAGAAGGTGGCGCGCTTTGTCGACTTCAGAGACAGCAACCTTGATTGTATTCAACTGAGCAGCCTCTTCCGTCTCCAACGATTGATTGATGAGAGGAATCAGGCGCTCAGTACGATCAAAGATGTCCGAGATTTTTTCCTGCACCAGGGCACCAAGTTCGTCCAGGGATTTCGCCAGGACACTGGCACCGGAGGCATAACCTTTAGCCGCTTCAATTCTGGTTGAGACACGCAAAGAGTGAAGGGTCTTGATGACTTTTCTCAACCCGAGGACCGGAATCTCCAGTGCTCTGATCTGACGAACGACTCCGTTAAGGAGAGTACAGATATCAACAGACGTCTGCTGCGTTTCAGAAAGCCAGAGGTTGCAGCGTTCAACCAGTAACTGTAACTGCTGTAGCGTACTCTCGCCGTCACCACCATGTAAAAGCTGCAAGACCTCACCGGCAGACCGGGAGATGTTATGTGCTTCATCATGGAAAAAATTTATCTTGTCGCCAAGGTCCAGAAAGCTGATCTCTGTGACATGGTCAACACCGGCAAGGTCCTCAAGCAAACCTCCGAGGCTGACCGGATCCCAGTGCCATTCCTCATAGTTATGCAAGGGGATCACTTTCGCTGATTGTTCTGAATCCAGGTGCATTAACAAAAACCTTCAGCAGCTTTCGACAAAAAAGTCTGACCGTGCAGGTCTAAAGCATGTTCAACGACACGTTGAACTTCAGAGATCCGGAAGGGTTTTTTCAACCAGGTATTCACACCAAGAGAACGAGCTTCTTTCCTGGCCTCCAGATCATCACGACAGCTAATGACAACTGTCGGCAGGTCAGCATAGGCCTCTATTGAACGCATCCTGCGAACGAGTTCCAATCCATCCATGACCGGCATCTGCCAATCGGTAATCAACATGTCGATATTCTGAGTGGATATTTTCTCAAAGGCATCGGCGCCATCAACAGCTGCAACGACAGTCACCCCTTGAAAGCTTAGAGCGAAACGCAGCATCTGAAGTAAAGCGGGCTGGTCATCAACAATACAAATCACTTTTGACATGAGTTTCTCCGTTTGAACTCACAATAACGAAGAGATAGAAACCAATATTCATGCCAACTATTTAAAGCACTACAGTTTTCGTCAACAAACAGTATTGGAGGTCAATAAATCAGGTACTTAAGTGTCTTCAAGGTGACGGAGAGACCATTTCCAAGGGGAGGTTATTGCGTGCCGCGACAATCGGATTGTGCGCCATGACACAAGACTGTGACAAACGTAGAGATCAAGGCAGAAAAGTACTATTTAAGGAGCTTCTTCAGAATCCTCGATGTCGAGTTCCTCCATCTTTCGATAGATGGTACGACGACTGATACCAAGTAAGCGTGCAGCACGACTTTTGTTCCAACCGGACTTCTCCAGAGCAGCAACGATCCTGTCAACTTCATCCTCCGATGTTTCAATAGCCGGATTTTGTTCCGGCATCGCAGGCTCAGAATTCGTAAAATCGTGCAGCTCTGGCGGTAAGTGCTTGAGGGCAACAACATCATCACGACAAAGCACAAAAGCATGCTCGACAGCGTGCTGCAATTCACGGATATTGCCCGGCCATGAGTAGGCAGTCATCCGCTTGACAGCGTCCCCATCAAGTCCCACGATCTGGCGGTTAAAACGTTGGTTATAAAGTTTGACAAAATGTTCGATCAACAAGGGTATGTCCTCACGTCGATCACGCAAGGGCGGCATCGGAACCTGAACAACCCGCAAACGATAGTAGAGGTCCTCGCGGAATTCATCTTTCTGAACCTTTTTCAGAAGGTCCTGATTGGTCGCGGCGACGATCCGTACATCGACCTTGATCGTTCCTGTACCGCCGACCTTTTCGATCTCCTTATTCTGCAGAACACGCAACAGACGAACCTGTAATGCCGGAGAGATATCACCAATTTCGTCCAGGAAGATGGTTCCTCCATCGGCTTGTTCGAAGCGACCGATTTTATCCTTGAGGGCGCCGGTAAACGACCCTTTGATATGACCGAAAAGTTCACTTTCCAGAAGGTTTTCCGGTAGCGCGGCACAGTTGACCTTGATCAGAGCCTTGTCACGGCGATCGCTGCGATAGTGCAGTGCTTCAGCAACCAACTCTTTGCCGGTACCACTCTCTCCCGCAATCAACACCGTAGTATCAACCTCGGCCAGGTTTTCAATCAGGCTGAACATCGCCTGAACTGGCTCGCTGCGGCCAACAATATGTTCGAACTTCTGTCGCTTGTTGAGACTCTTCTCCAGACTTTCCATGCGGGTCTGATCATGTACGGTTAAAACCACACCCATTGGATTTCCAGTGTCACCAAGACAAGGAGATGTAGACACATTCAAGACACAAAGCTTCTGCGACGGACCGGTAATTTCCAGCCTCTGATCAATCACCGCCTGGTTCGTCAGCATGGTCTGTCCGACGACATCAACAAAAGCCTCGCGAATATTCTTGGGCAGCTGGGACAGGGCCATACCGACCAGTCCCTCGGGAAGTGCGAACAGGTTCACGAAGGCCTGATTGGCCTGCAGGATGACTTGACTCTGGTCTACCAGCACGATGCCATCGCGCACGCTGTCAAAAATCGCTTCCAGGTGAGCTCGATAGCTCTCCCTCTGGTCGACAACCGCTTTGTGTTTAATCGCCATCTGCGCCACACGTAAAAGAGTTTCCTGGCGAATCGGCTTCGGAATGTAGTCGAAGGCGCCATGACGCACCGCTTCAGCGGCTGTTGCAACATCCGGGGCTCCAGTAATCATGACTACGGGGCAGTTGGCAAAATTTTCACGAACAATTTTGAGTAGCTCGAGGCCACTGTGACGACCGAGTTGAATATCCAGGAAAATAAGGTCAAAAACGCTTTGTTTGAGGAGTTCTTCTGCCGCCGGGAAAGAGGCCGCGGTGGACACAAGGTAGCCTTCATCCTGCAGAAAAGTCTCCAGGGTAAAGCGCAAGCTTTCTTCATCATCAATCACCAGGATATGGGAGGTCATTACAATTCCTTCAGTTACATGTTTCTACGACAGAAGATCACCCTTGCACAGCAATCGGCTTTATTGTCAGCATCTGGTTCAGCAGATTTGCCTGGCCGGCTGCGACTCATCCCGCAAGACCAGGACCGTACCCAACTCTCTCTGGTCATGGCCCGCCAATGGCGCCATGGTCACACCAAAAGCCACAGACTGACCATCTTTCACGGCTGCTTCAACCCGGAAAATTTCACCTTCACAACGTTCTTCAATCAACTCCTGCAAGGTTTTCAAGGGTGGACAGCAAACACTGATTTCACCAGGGCTGAGACCAACCAGAGACGTCTCGCAACAAAGCATTCTGGTGGCCGCATCGTTTATTTCAACCAGTCGCATCTTATCGTCAAAGATCATAAGCCCTTCATTGACACTCTGGAATACAGCCGCCATGCGCAGCCGGTACATCTCCTGCTGATCAACCAGTCGCTTATGTTCAACTGCGAGCTTGGCCTGTCGCAACAGATCGTCCTGATGAAGGGGTTTCGCAATATAATCGAAGGCGCCGAGTCTGACTGCTTCGGCTGCAGTACTGACTTCCGGAGCGCCAGTGACCATAATCACCGGGGTGTTGGGATGCGCCTCGCGGCTCGCCTGCAGCACCTTGATTCCGGATTCGCGCCCCAGCAGGATATCAAGAAAGATCGCGTCAAAGGAATGAGCTCCTATGATCTGCAAGGCCGTATCGAGGCACTCTGCAGTTTCAACCTTGTAACCGGCATCAGATAGAAAAGCATTAAACGTGAAACGGATACTTTCTTCATCATCGACAACCAGAATTCGCTCATTCATTTCAACACTCCTTCGATGGGTGCATAAATAATCCAGCGTTCAAAACTCACAAAAAGCAAGCAGATAAACAATGAATTATAGTGCTCAATCCTACAGTTCAAACATATCGCACAAACAATAACTAAACGTCCCTATAACCCAAAAAATGTTTAACGCAGAGTCGCAAAGTGCGCAGAGGAAAACCGCTTAAATTCTTAAAAATTGCTCAAGGCTGACAATTGTTCTCTGCGTCTGCAAGCCTTTGCATTAATAATGGCTTGTGTTTGTCTTGCATTTGTTTGGGTTCCAGGTTCGTAACTAAACGGCAGGCAAGATGACGACAACTTCGGTATATTCGCCCTCCTGACTGGTGATGCTGAGCTTACCATCATGTTTCTGGACGATTTCATGGCTGATGCTCAAACCAAGCCCGGTACCAACGCCAGCCGCCTTGGTGGTAACAAAAGGATTCATAACACGTTCAATCAACTCAGGAGGAATCCCGGTTCCATGGTCACGGAATGTGACCGACACAAAGGGTTGACCCTCCTGTTCAATCACCTCACCAATGACCATGAGAATCTTGTTCGGGTCGGTCACCGGGTACTTTTCTGACAGAGCATAACGTGCATTACTGATCAGATTGAGAAATAAACGTTGAATCTGGTGGCTGAGGCTGTTGATCATCGGCAGGTCATCAGGCAATTGAATTTGCAGAGCAACCCCTTCCTTCTTCAGCTGGTTCTGGGCAAGAGCAAGAGATTCATTAAGTGCGCTAAGGACCGTCAGTTTTTCAACATGCTGACTTTCAGCGCGGGAGAAATAAAGTAGCTCACGGACAATCGTGGCAACCCTTTCACTCTCACGGATAATTCGTTTTGAAAGCTCCTCTTCCCGGGATTCCGCTACCGCCTTGTTGAGAATCAGCTGGGCATAATTAATAACACCATTGATCGGGTTGTTGATCTCATGAGCGACACCGGCTGCCAGTTCACCAAGAGCAGCGAGCTGGCCAGTACGCAGGCTCTGCGCACGCTGCTTTAAAGACTCGCTGATATCCTGAACAATCTCTATAACATTAACCACCTCTCCCTGTTCATCGAAAATCGGGAAGGCACGCAAAGCAAGGGTTCTGCCATCGGCCAGGCTGAGTTGAGATTCCTCGGTGCGTCCACTCGTAAAAGTCTTTTTAATCGGGCAACTTTCGCACAGGGGCTGCTGGTTTCCTGACGCCGGACCGCAATCAACATTCGGCATCTCGTAACAGGGTGTTCGCATAGTACGGTCGTAGCTCAACAGTTCGTTTTCAGGATAACGATTCAGCCAGACCAGCCGCATTTCCTTGTCGAGAACCATGATTTGATCTGGGATGGCCTCAAGCAGCCCCTGAAATTGCATCGTCATCGACTGCAGGTGCGATTCACTCATGCGGAGCTCTGTCTGAATGCGCTTGAGTCTGGAAACATCGGCAAAAGTAACAACGACGGCGACCGGTTTTCCGGCACGGTTAAGGCCCAGCGCATGGCTGTTAACCTGTACCCAAACAACTGTACCATCAGCCCTGGGAACTCCCATAACCTGGTTGATGACGGACGCCCCCGTCTGCAAGGTTATAGCGGAAGGCTCTTCATCCGGGCCGTAAGCCTGGCCATCTTCTTTAATGACGTCTTGCAGCAGCTCATCATGAAGTTGTCCGATAATGTCTTCGGCGGCCTTACCCAGAATCCGCTCGGCAGCTTTGTTGCACTGAACAACTTCACCATTGAAGCCGAGAATAACCAGACCCTCGCCCATCACGGAGATCAGGGAGCGGAAACGTGATTCACTTCGCACCAACCGCGTCTCTGCATCCTTCATCTCGGTAATATCCCTGATCACAGTCAAAGCACACAATTCATCATTCAACGTCAGGGTTCTGGCAGACATCAGGCCGGTTCTCTCACGGCCATTTTTAACACGAAACAACATCTCCATATTTTCTACGGACCCGTTTTGTTGAAGTGAGCCGATAAAATCCGCTCGATCTTCAACGTTGACCCAAAAACCAAGCTCAAGGGACGTCCTGCCGATGATTTCATCACGTGAATAACCCGTAGCTTTCAGGCAATACTCGTTGACATTAACAATCGATCCATCATCAAACCGGGTAATCAGGACAACATCAGGGTTGGTCTGGAATACGGTCCGAAACCGTGACTCACTCTCTATCAACGCGAGCTCCTGTGAAACCCGCTGAGAGATATCCTGGACCATGGAAATCGTTCCTATCACCACTCCCTCGCTGTTCTGCACCGGGGTGTTATGCCACTCACAGGTCACTTCTCTTCCATCTTTGGTCAGGTTTGAATTCACACTGTGGGCCAGAGCATCACCCGCATCCAGTCTCGTGAAGATTTCCTCAACCTGCTCCTTGGCCTGGGGTGGGATCAGAAAATCATGAGGGTGCAAGCCGGCGACTTCAGCAGCGCTGAAGCCGAATATCTTCTCCGCTTCCGGGTTCCAGAGTTCAACTTTGTATTCGGCATCCCACATGATGCAGCCGAATGGCATACGATTGACCAACAGTTGCAAACGCATTGAGGTTTCCTGAAAATCCAGTTCCGCCAATTTACGCTCTGTTATATCAAGCATGACCCCACGCAGACGTACAGGTTTGTCATCTTCGACAATGACAGAGACAATATCTTTCAGCCACACGGAGCGACCGTCACTGGCAATCATTCGGTACTCGAAATCGTGGTCGCGCTTGGCTTCGGTCTCAATCGCACAGAAAGACAGGACCCACTCTCGATCCTCATCATGAACATGCTGCAGCCAGAAGTCCTCTTGTTCAAGCCACTGCTGCGCGGAGTAACCAAGGATCGATTCGACCTGATCGCTGACAAAGGTATAGTGGACTTTGCCCACTTCAAGCTCCCAGACAATACCGTCTATCGAGTTGACAAGATCACGGTAACGGGCACGGTTATCACTGAGCGACAGCTCTCTTTCATTAACAGCAGTCATCATCTCCCGGAAACTGCCGCTTAAGTCTTCCAGCTCTTTATAGTGAGCTGGCGGCAGGACCAGGTTGTAGTGACCCTGGGCCGCCTCACTGACCGCATCGCGCAACAGAAGAATCGGCTTCAGCATCCGTCGCGACAACCAGACTGCGAGACAAAGCCCGAACAGAGCAGCAGCAGAAAGAGAACTGAGTAAAAAGAAGCGCACGGCGCCAAGAGCCTGCATCGCATTTTCAACAGGCAGACTGACATAAGCCGCCCAGCCTGTCTCCTTGACCAGGAGGACACTTTCAAGCAGGGATTGGTCTTCGTGGTATTGGCTGTGAACTTCTATTTGCCGATCGAGAGCATTGCGAACTTCAGGATGAGTGCGCAGGTTAAGCCTTTGCGAAACCAGCTCAGGCTGGGAATCGGCGACCAGAATACCGTAGTGATCAAGAAGGGAAAACCTGATATCCAAACCCGCCTTATTAAGCCGGGAGAGAAGTTCGCTTGATATTCTTTTCAGACTGACAGTGCCGAGCAAGGTTCCCTTTTCCAGAGAAATAGCCAGGGTCACCGACGGCTCGGCGGTTGCTGTTGAGAGAAACGTATCCGACCAGAAAACCCCAGGCTCCTGTTGAGGTTGGGAAAAAACAACGTGAGTCGAGAGATCGATGCCAAAAAAATCTTCCTGCCTTTTCTGAGAACCGGAAGAGAGCGCAAGGTGAGTCACCCTGTAGTCCTCGTTGAGCAGGTAAATCGATTCAAAGCTGATCGATTCGTCAACAGAGATTTGTAGAAACCGGTTGATCTCCGCATCACTATGCAGAAGGTTTGAATTCAGGGTTTTTTCAATAAGAGCAAGATTTTTGTGGGTATCGCGCAGAAATTCAGACGCTTCATTACTGACATTTACAGCGTGAATATTGATAAGTTCAGAAACCGTCTCCAGATGTTTTTTCTCAAAGTACTGGACAGTAAAAATCCCCATGATAAGAATTGGCAGGGCCGCCACCACAACAAAACTTAACGACAGGGACCGCCTGAGTGATGCCGGGAATTTCATAATAAATCGACGACCTTGAACTGACCCTCTTCGATAACGGTCAGGAAGAGTTTTCTTTCAACATCTCCATAGTTATCGAGGGTCATTTCCGATTGCAGGCCGGGGAATCGACGCACATCAAGGAGAGCTTTCTTCAGGCTGGTTTCATCTGTGCTTTTTGACAAGCCCGCAAAAAGGTAGGAAATCGCGTCGTATGAGAGAACAGTCGCAAAAGAAGGTGCATAACCGAAACGCCTGGTAAATTTTTCTTTGAATGCCAGGTAACGGGGTTCCTGGCTGTTGGGGTTAAAGCTGTGGAAAGATTGCATGCCATTAACGGCTCGTCCCCCGAAACTCAACAGATCTGTGGTCGAAGCCCATTCCGCAGAAAAGAGCGCGACCGGACTTTCAAGCTTACGGATCTGCTGAGCTAAAAGGGCAGTATCGATGGCGCTGCTGAGCAACAGGACACCATCCGGATTTGTTTGAAGAAGCTGTTTGGCAATTGGTAGAAAGTGGGTCTCAGGTTTTGAGGTGAACGCCTCCACAGCAACGACCTGGCCGCCATGCGCTTCGAAAGCTTCTGTGAAACTGTTCAACCAGATTTCAGTAAAGGCCCGATTTGAGAGGTCATAAACGATTGCGAATCGTTTAAGGTTCATATCGTGTGTGACATAAGACGCCAGCTGCTGAGCGTTCTTACTGATAGGAGCCGTGACTCGCAAAAAATAATCATCAAGGCCGGACAATTGATCGGTTTTTGCCGTCGGGCTGATCATGACAACCTTGCGGGCGTTAACCAGCGGCTGTGCTTCAACCGCCATCGAGCTGGTCAAAGGTCCGATAATGGCGACGACCTGTTGATCAATCAGTTCATTAACCGCCCGTTTGAGAGCTTCGACATTTTGTTGATCATCTCTCGTCACCAGCTCAAGTTTACGGCCTGAGATTCCTCCCTTCTGGTTTTGTTCTTCTACAGCGAGGGCTACGGCATCACGTCCGGCAACGCCCAGATCAGCGACACGCCCTGTCAAGCCGGCGACAAAGCCGATTTTGAGAGGAGCTTCTTCAGTACATGAGACGAGGGGCAGACTGACGCAGAGGAGAAGCGCTGCCACAGGTAAGCGTCTTAAGTGTGAAATTATTCTGTCAGCCATTGCACAGTTTTCCCCATTCAGAAAGTGACTTACCGTAAAGAACACCAGTTTCGTAGGCCGTTCATTTAAGAAAAAGCATAACCCGCTCTCTTTAGGGACGGGGTGTTGGAAAACTCAGATCTTCCTGTAGACCGAAGGAGCCATCTGCTTAAGCGGCAGGTTCAGGCCCAGCAAAGTCTCAGAATGACCAAGAAAGATGTATCGTCCTGACTCCAGGTTATCGACCAGCTTTGACAACAACCTTTCCTGGGTAGGCCGATCGAAGTAAATAATGACGTTCCTGCAAAAAATGATATCAAACGGCTCACGGAAGCCAAAATCATCATCCATAAAATTCAGTCGACGAAAACGCGCAAGGGAACGTAATTCCGGGACAATGCGGACCATGCGGTTTTCGGGGTCCTTGGATCTGAGCAGATATTTTTTCTTCAGCTTTTCAGGGATGGGGGCAGCCTTGACCTCAGCGTAAATCCCCTGTACGGATTTTTCGAGGACCTCTGTGCAGATATCGGTGCCGAGGATATCAAAGCGGAAGTCCGGCCGTTCAAGCTGGAATTCCTTGAGGACCATGGCAAGGGTGTAAGGCTCCTTGCCGGTGGAGCAACCGGCACTCCAGAGGCTTAAAGGCTTATTGATGCCAGCACCAAAAGTTTCGATCAGGAATGGCAACGCTGATTGGATCAGGTAATCAAAATGGGCAGGTTCACGGAAAAAATCTGTTTTGTTGGTGGTCACAACGTCGATTAGCTTGATGAGCTCTTCCGTTGGTTCATCCTTGGAAAAAATCAATTCAGCATACTCTTCAAAGGAAGCAAGGGTATGTGCACGCAGGCGTTTGCGCAGGCGGGCTTCCAGCATACTGCGCTTATGAGAAGGGAGCTTGATACCACAATGATCGTAGACAAGTTTACTGAAGCGCTCGAAATCACGATCCGTCAGGCGCGCATCGAATCTTTTCAGAGCCGGTGCAACGGTCGACACCCCTTCATTTTTCTTAATTCCAGTCTTATCTACTTCTGACATAAGCCCCAACTACACGTTGTAGGAGGAAAGAGCTACTCGCCAAGCACCATTTTGACAACTTTCAGCAATTGTTCCGGCTTGAACGGTTTAACTATCCAGCCAGAGGCTCCAGCTTCACGACCGGCCTTCTTTTTTTCTTCAGATGATTCGGTGGTCAGCATAACGATCGGCGTGAATCGGTGCTTGCCCTCTTCACGAACCTTCTTGATCAATTCAAGGCCATCCATGTTGGGCATATTCAGGTCCGTGATCAGCATGTCGATCTGGGCACCGGAAAGCTTGGTCAGGGCATCAAAACCATCCTCTGCCTCAACAACCTGGTAGCCGGCATTTCCCAGCGCCAGTTTCAGTACCTGACGAACGGTTTCAGAGTCATCTACAATCAGAATACATTTTGCCATCACGGCTCCTTAATTGTACGATTTCAATTCCTGCGGCACTCACCGGGAGAGCAACAAAGGTTGAATATACTACAACACCTGGAGGAGATAAGACAATATTAACTGATTAAAACTCTTGGGAGACCATCACTCTAATCAAACTTTACGACAGTGAAAAAAAACGAGAGGGAACCCGGCGCGAGCTCCCTGACGCCCCAGACTCTCTCTGGCACCATCTCGTCCACCACAACAACAATGAATCCCCTGGCGGCAAACGTAGGAGTTATCAGTAAGCAAAAAAGCGAGACCACTCAACCATCTTCCACCACAAAGACACAGAGAGCGCGAAGGCGAACAAAGACTCTCTATGCTTTCCCCGTGCACTCTGTGACTTGAGCGAGAGAAGCGAACGGGTCGTTAAAGAGAGACACTATTTACAAAGCCAGCTTCGCGGAGCAATTTGACCTTATTACAAGACATCAAACCAGAGAGACTTTCCAAGTTTGACATGCTGTGATAAGTTGAAAACTGTTATCGAAATTTAATGTAATTTTAACTTGGAGGGACCACTCATCATGCAACGATACGGAGCTATGAGAGCTTTAGCACGCCACTTCTTTTTCATTCTTTTCCTGATCTTTACGGCCTTGCCCGGATACGCCCAGGAGCTGACCCAGCGAGACTGGATGATCACCCTGGTCGATGCTTCAGGATGGTCATATGGCCTTCCGGACGAACCGCAGGACCCCGACTACATCAACATTCTGACCGGCAACAGAGAGCTTCGCTTTGAAGCAGAAGACATCTTCTCAAAAGACGAAGACAATGTCTCAATCATGTCGTTTCAAAACTTCGGTGCTTTCAGTGGCAAGGGTTGGCTTAATGGCGCACAAGAGCCGACCTTAGTACACTTGAGATTCACCCTGCCTATCAGCGGCGAGTACCTGGTAAAAGCTCACCTTCGCCAGGAAGGCCACCTCTTTGTCATTGCGGAAGAGCAGGTCCCTGCTGATGCTGAGAACACATTTACAGAAGTGACTGTGGGTCGCTTTGAGTTGCAAAGCGGGGCACAGGAGATCCTTGTCACCTTACCTGCAAATGGCTCTATCGACTATATCTCCCTGAATGCGCCGAATCTGGGGGCCATCACCCCTGATGGTGGCTGGCAACCTGACGAACCTTTGAGCTGGCAGGTGCTGCAAACCACACTCTTACAGGTCTGGCAACTTGCAGACCTTTTTCCAGAAGACCCCGCCCCTCTGGTTATCGAGGCAGAAGATCTGCAACAAAATGATGTCAAGGTCGTCAGCATCCCTCATCTCGGCCAGCCAAGTGGTGGCAAGTGGCTGAGAGCCGGGCCTCTTCCAGCTGAGGTCCGTTTCCCGACAAGCCTCAAGGAGAGTGGTTTCTTCGACCTCTCCCTGCGCGCCACGGGGAGTCCGATCCATATCTCAATCGGCGACCATCAGAAGCTGCTCCTCGAAGCAAAACCCTATCTGGACAACGTCACCTTCAAATCGCTCTTCCTCTTCGCCGGCGAGAGCCAGATCATTTTACAGCTCCCCCCCGGCGGAGGTGTTGATCAACTCCGCCTGACGGGCCGTCAAATCGACGCCACTCGTGCCAACACCCTTTTCGATTTTGAGCAGAAAGAAAAACCCGAGGCAAGGGATCTCGACTTCCTCGCGACACTTCTGGCAGCATTCGGCGTCGAGCGTTAAGTCTTGACTGTCGTAGTGTTGCTGGCCGCATATGCGACCGGCATCGCCTTGACGTGCATCATTGCACCTTGGGACTCAACCGGTTGCGCCTTTGCTTCAGGACTCTTGTTCCTGGCATGGGCGCCTCTCCGTCGTTCAAGATGGGGTTGGCTCCCCGTTACGATCCTGCTCTGCCTTGGCGGATTCATACAGGCCTCTCTGGCCCTTAAAGCTCCTGTCGTCCACAACCATATCAGCCAATTTGCCGAAAAACCTGCGGCAATCATAGAAGGCAAGGTTCTCACTTCTGAGAAAAGGGCTAACGGAGGATATCGCCTGTTGACAGACGTCCAGCAGGTTATGAAGGGCAGAACGGCAGCCAGGGTGACCGGCAAGCTCCTTCTCTACATTAAAGGCGGCGAATTGCAGGCCCGCCCCGGACAGATTATTCGATGGCGATCGACATTGCGGCAACCATCGCGTTTCGGCAACCCGGGAGAGTTCAACTATCCTCTCTATCTTGCAGCGCGCGGTATCTACGTCACCTCCTTTCTTAATCGTGCTGAGGATCTGACGGTTCTGGTCAATCATCCCGCAGCAGAGGACTCTTTTCTGGAGAACTGGCGCCATAGCCTTGCAATGCATATCGAAGAGGTCGTGCCGAACGACGCTGCAGGGTTGCTGCAGTCGCTCCTGCTTGGCTGGCGGGGAGGAATCAGCGTCGAACAGCGCCAACTCCTCTCCAGTAGCGGTGTCGCGCATCTGTTCGCAATTTCCGGACTCCACTTCGGTCTTCTGGCCCTGCTCTTATACCAACTTGGCAAATGGCTTTACACACGCAGTCAACGTCTGGTGCTCTGGTGCCCACCCCAGAAAATTGTTCCGGTTTTGCTGATCGTTCCTCTTGCCGTCTACCTGCTTCTGACAGGCAACGCCTGGGCGACTCAACGCGCTTTTCTGATGGCAACCATAGTCGCCTTGCTCTTTGCCAGGGGTCGGCGCACAAGTCCCTGTATCCTTCTGGCAACAGTGGCCTTCTGCTTGCTGCTATGCAACCCCCTGGCGCTCTTTCAACCAGGCTTTCAACTCTCATTTTCAGGGGTCGCGGGAATCCTCATCTGGCTGCCCCACTGGCAGAGAAAAACAGAAGATTATGCCAAGCGGCTGCGCTGGCCATTAACGCTGGTCATGACAACGATCGCTGCGACCCTTGCGACCGCCCCCGCAAGCTTGTGGCATTTCCATCAGTTCAGCCCTGCCGGGTTATTGACCAACCTCTTCGCCATTCCGTTAATTGCCTGGGGAGCCGTACCACTGGGCTTGCTCAGTCTGGCGACTTTGCCCTTCTCAAACTTTCTCGCTGACGCCGGCCTGTTGGTAGCATCCAAGCTGGTAACGTTGGCGATAAAGATCGTCACCACCATCAGCCAATGGCCCGGGTTATCGGCAAAGCCCTGCTACCTAACCTTCTCCAGCCTGATTATGCTGGTCGGCCTATTGATGATCTGCCTGCCCTTCGGAAGACAAAGAGGACACTGGCTGGCCCGCAGCACTCTTCTCCTGGCAACCGTGTCAACAGCCTGGATAACACAACCACAGATTGCCGGGTTGCAGGTCACTGCGATCAGTGTCGGCCAGGGTGACGCGACCCTTGTCTCGCTCGCAGGTTCTCACTACCTGGTGGACGGTGGCGGTCTGCCTGGGTCGTCAATCGACCCCGGAGAGCAGCTGGTCGGCCCTGCCCTTGGCCGAATGGGCGTCAGGCAATTGGCTGGGGTCATTCTTACGCATAATCATCCAGACCACACCTCGGGGCTGATCTACATCATCCGACGTTTCCCGGTCGCAAAATTTTATCTGGCCGCAAAGGTCGAAGACCTTGAGCCGGAATTGCAACAGGCGCTTCACGAAAAAGAGGTGCCGATAGAACGTATCCACAAAGGATGGACTCACCTGATTAATGACGGGCATAGGGGGTTCAGCCTCTTTGCCCCGGCACAGAGGTCACGTGACAAAAACGAACGCTCTATTGCCGTTTTCGCAGGCAGCCATGGTCTAGGAGCCTTACTGACTGCAGACCTCTTCGGCGCAGGCCTTTCACAACTTGTTGAAGCTGGACTGCCTGGCCAAGTCACTCTTTTGAAAATGTCGCACCACGGCAGCCGTCACGCAGAACCATTACGCTACCTGGAGTGGTTAAAGCCTACAGCGGTTTTTGTCTCGGCCGGACGCGGCAACCCTTATGGTTTCCCGCATCAACAGACACTGGAGGCCTGCGACAGCCAGCAGGTTGATGTCTTCAGAACTGACACACAGGGGATGCTGCAATTCAGGGTTGTCAATGATCGCTGGCACGGCACAACTGTAAAAGAGGATGATCGGGGCAGGGATAATAATTGACTCATTTCAAGGAGTTTGCTAGTTTGAAAAGCTAATCGAAGAAGGACTAAAGCATGCCAAAGCCAAAGATTCTGATTGTAGATGATGAAGTTTTTTTCCGTCGCCTCTTCACCGAGATCCTCTCGGAGGGCGACCTTTACAGTATCGAGTCTGTTGGCTCCGGCAAAGAAGCTCTCGACTATCTGTCACGGACAAAAGTCGATATCATCCTGACCGACATGGTCATGCCCGAAATTTGCGGTCTGGAATTGATCCGCCGCACACGCTCTTTCGATCCAGCCCCGGATATCATCCTAGCCACTGGAAATGCCACAGTAGAAACCGCGATTCAGGCGTTGAAAGGCGGGGCTCGAGATTATCTCATCAAGCCATGCAATCCTGAACAACTGCGTCACACCGTCAAAATCTGCTTTGAGCAGCGTCGTCTGATTGCAGAGAACAGCCTGCTGCATAGCCAGATCCGTCTCTACCAAAAAGGCCAACATCTCTCCGGCCTCCTGAATATCGACAATCTCTTTCAAGAATCGCTGAGCACCCTGCTGAATGAAACAGGACAGGGCCTGGGCCTGGCCTACCTTGCCACCCAGAGCGGCATCAGCCATCTTAAAGCGAAAGGGTTCGACGAGGACGAAGCAAAGAAGCTGGCGGAACAACTGCTCGAGAAAACCAGGGCGATGGAAGCACCCACCCTCCTGCAGAGAGAAGACATCCCCGAGGTCGCCGGGAGCGACGAGGCCTTGAAGTCTTTCTGGATCTTCCCCATGACGGCAGAGAACCAGGAACATGGCGCTGTGGTCCTTTGCAACCCGAACGACTCCGACCTTCCGAAATCAGACTCGCAGCAGAATCTGAACTTTCTCGCCGAACAGGTCTCCCTTGGCTTTAGCAACGCCTGCCAATATCAAGGCGCCCGGGAGCTGATTTACACCGACGATCTGACCGGACTATACAACCACCGCTACCTGCATATAGCTCTCGAACAGGAAATCCGCCGTTCAGAACGTTACGGCCTGGAATTTTCACTGGCTTTTATCGATCTTGACCTGTTCAAGAGTATCAACGACGAACATGGCCACATGGTCGGCAGCGGCGTGTTGCGCCAGGTCGGTGAATTGTTACGTGAATGTGTCCGTGATGCCGACATGCTCTTTCGATACGGTGGTGATGAATTCACCGCACTCCTTGTAGAGACTGACACACGTGGCGCCAAAATCGTTGCAGAACGAATCCGGTCCACCATTGCCGAGTTCAATTTTTCAACCGGCCATGACAATACCGGTCGCCTGACGGCAACCGTAGGTCATGCAACTTACCCAATTCACGCAACGGTTTTGGAAGAGATGATCGATCTGGCCGACAAAGCGATGTATCTCGGCAAAAACGACCGTAACATAGTCCGGAACGCTTCGGAGCTTGGCAAGACATGATCTCTTGCACCCTGGTTGCCTTGGCCCTGGGCGGCTTACTCTTCATCATCCTGCCGGACTGCTTCCAGACCAACGAAGCCAGTCAATCCTAAACTGTTTCCCTAGAGATCATCGAACGCACCAAAAGACCCTGCCGATGGGCCTAGGGATTAATGCAGGTCCCGTCATCGCCGACAACATCGGTTCGTCAACCAAAATAGACAATACGGTGTTTGCTGACGAGGTCAATATTGCCGCCGCATGCAGGACATTACCCAACCGGGCGAGGTCCTGCTTTCTGAGAACAGCGACCGGATCGTTGCCAGTGCGGTCCATGTGACACAACTCGAACCGTTCACAGATCAATAGGGAAAAACACCGTGTTCGAGGTTAACCGGCTTGACGGACTGCGTGAGAACGAGTAAAAAAACCTACGCGTAAAATTGCCTGACTTAAAAAATGGCATTTAACGCAAAGACGCAAAGTAATAAACAAGACGCGAAGGAAACCTTTTTCTTTGTTATTCAACCTTGCGGCTTTCTATGTATTCTTTGCGCCTTTGCATTACGCTATATACCTGTTCAAATTAGCTATCGGAGCATTTATCCATGAGTATTACAGGCATTAAAGGTATGAACGACATTCTTCCCGGCGACGTTGAAACCTGGCAGCACCTCGAAGAGCAGGCCCGCAAGGTTTTCGGAGCCTTCGGTTACCGTGAAATCCGCGTTCCGGTCGTCGAAAAAACCGAGCTCTTCTGCCGTTCTATCGGCGAGACGACCGACATCGTTGAAAAGGAGATGTACACTTTCAGCGACAAGGGCGGCACCTCGATGACCCTGCGTCCGGAAGGAACAGCTCCTGTGATGCGCTCCTTCATTCAACACAAGATGTATGCCCAGGATCCGGTCTCGAAACTCTACTATATAGGCCCTATGTTCCGCCACGAGCGTCCTCAGAAAGGCCGTTACCGGCAATTTCATCAGATCGGGGCAGAAGTCATCGGTGTCGACGATCCCAAGATCGACGCCCAGGTCCTGGCCATGCTCAGCCACTACTTTCAGACCACGAAAATTCCCGATGTGGTCCTGCAGATCAACTCCCTTGGCTGTCCGGAATGCCGTCCAAGCTACCGCGATGCTCTGATCAGCTTCCTGGAGCAGCACATTGAATCACTCTGCGCCGACTGCCAGCGACGCTACACCACGAACCCGCTGCGCGTTCTTGACTGCAAAGTGCCCGGATGCAAGGAAGCAACTGTTGACGCACCGGCCATGCTTGACAACCTCTGCATCGGTTGCGAGACTCACTTCGGTCAGGTTAAAGAGCACCTCGATGCCCTGTCAGTCAACTACACGGTGAACCCACGCATGGTACGCGGTCTTGACTACTACACCAAAACCACCTTTGAGATGGTGACCGGCAGTCTCGGTTCACAGAATGCTGTTGCCGCCGGCGGCCGCTACGATGGCTTGATCAAAGACCTTGGCGGCCCGGAGTTACCGGGTATCGGCTTCGCCATTGGTCTGGAACGGCTGGCCCTGATGCTTGGTGAGCAAAGCATCGAACCGCCCCGGCCTGAGCTCTTTATTGCGACCCTCGGCGAGATGGCGACCAGGGCCGGCTTTGCCATGCTGACCCGTCTGCAGCGCGAAGGTGTGCTGGTTGAGATGGAATATACCGGAAAGAGCCTGAAAGCCCAGCTACGCCGCGCCGACAAGATGAAAACCCGCCGGGTCCTCATCCTCGGAGAAGACGAGCTCGAACGTGGGGTTGCGCAACTGCGCAACATGGATGAGAGCAGCCAGGAAGAGGTTGATCTGGACGGGCTGGAGAGTCGCCTGATCCATGAAATTCATGACGCTTGACGCTCTACAAGAGCATCGATATAATGCTCGCTTGCCTTCATCTGTTGATGCAGGCGCGGCATACGAAATACCACATTTATTTTAAGGAGTTAGCCCCTTGAGCGACATACTTGGAGATTGGAAAAGAACTCATTACTGCGGCGAATTGCGCAAAGAAGATATTGGCAAAGAAGTCTGCATGATGGGTTGGGTTCACCGTCGGCGTGACCATGGCGGTCTGATCTTTATCGATCTTCGTGACCGTACCGGCATCGGTCAGTTGGCCCTCGACCCCGATCGTGATCCAGAAGCACACGCCAAGGCAGAAGCGGTTCGCAACGAGTTTGTGGTGGCCGCGATCGGCAAAGTCTCTCCGCGTCCTGAAGGCACCGTCAACTCTAAGATGGCGACCGGTGAAGTCGAAGTTGAGATCAGTGAGATCCGCATTCTCAACCCGGCCAAGACACCGCCCTTCATGCTTGACGAGTTCACCGAAGTCGCTGAGAACCTGCGTCTCAAGTATCGTTATCTCGACCTTCGCCGCGAAGGTATCCAGAAGAACCTGATCATGCGCCACAAAGTGGCTCAGACGGTTCGCAATTACCTGACCGAGAAGGACTTCCTGGAAATCGAGACACCGATGCTGACCAAGAGTACTCCTGAAGGTGCCCGTGACTATCTGGTACCGAGTCGCGTCAACCTCGGCAACTTCTATGCTCTTCCCCAGTCTCCGCAGATCTTCAAACAGTTGCTCATGGTCTCCGGGTTTGATCGTTACTTCCAGATCGTCAGGTGCTTCCGTGATGAGGACCTTCGCGCTGACCGCCAACCCGAGTTCACACAGATTGACTGCGAGCTTTCCTTTGTTGACCGTGACGACATCATGTCGATCATGGAAGGCATGATTGCAACAGTTTTCAAGAAAACCATCAATGCTGAGATCACCGTGCCGGTGCCTCGCATGACCTACGCCGAAGCGCTCGAACGTTACGGTATCGACAACCCGGATCTGCGCTTTGACATGGAGTTGATCAACATTACAGAGCTTGTCAAAGGTTGTGGTTTCAAGGTCTTCGCCAGCGTCGCGGAGAGTGGCGGTCTGGTCAAGGCCATCAACGCCAAGGGCTGCGCGACCTTCTCGCGTCGGGAACTCGACGATCTCACTGACTTTGTTGCCATCTACGGCGCGAAAGGAATGGCCTGGGTCAAGATCCAGGAGGACGGCACCTGGCAATCACCGATCGCCAAGTTCTTTACCGAACAGGAGTTGGCCGATATCGGAGCCGCACTCAACGCTCAACCGGGCGATCTGCTCCTCTTCGGTGCAGACACACCCGCAATCACCAATGAGGCGCTAGGCCGACTGCGTGGTCATCTCGGAAACAAGCTGGAGCTGGCAGACCCGAACGACTATAAATTTGTCTGGATCACAGACTTTCCCTTACTCGAGTGGGACGGCGAAGAGCGGCGTCATGTTGCAGTCCATCATCCCTTCACAGCCCCTATGGATGAAGACATCCCCCTCCTTGAAACGGAACCCGGCAAAGTAAGGGCCAAAGCTTACGACCTGGTCCTGAACGGCTCAGAGATCGGCGGAGGCAGCATCCGTATTCATAACCAGGACGTGCAGAGCCAGATGTTCAAGCTTCTCGGCATCGGAGAGGAAGAAGCCCGTGAAAAGTTTGGCTTCCTGCTCGACGCCCTTGAATTTGGTGCACCACCTCATGGCGGCATCGCCTTTGGCCTGGACCGGGTCATGATGATTCTTACCGGTGCCGGATCGATTCGTGACGTCATCGCTTTCCCGAAGACCCAGAAGGCAACCTGTCTGATGTCCGAGGCCCCGGGAGTCGTCGACGAAAAGCAACTACGTGAGCTCGGTATCCGACTGGCTGCAAGTTCTCAACAGAAATCGTCATAAACCAGTGACCCGTTGAAATGGAATAAACGCGTTATGTTGCGTTGCCTGTTTTTTATAATAACCGCGCTCCTTCTAAACTCATGCGCCAAGCCTCCCCTGCAGGAACTGGATGCTGCTGAGTATATGGTAGGAAGGGCTTACGCCAAGCAGGCGGCTGAATTCGCTCCCGCTGAATACCAAGCCGCCAGAACCGCCCTTAATGATGCGCGCGCCGCCATGCAAGACTCCGACTACGGCGATGCGCGTGACTCTCTCGATTTTTCCTTGCAGCACGCTCGTCGTGCCGTTGTCCTCGCTGAAGAGACTCAGGCCAGACGCCTGAAAGAAGAAAAAGAACAGGTCAGAACCGAAGAAGAAGCTCGCCTGAAAGCCCTTGAGGAACGAAAGCAAAAAGCACAGTCAACAGAGACGAAGAAACCTACCCCTTTGCCGAAAAAGGTCGTTAAAACCAAACCAAAAGTCGTGCCGGCAAGTGACTACACCGTTGGTGACGGTGAAAACCTCTGGACGATCTCTGCGCAACCTGAGGTCTACGGCGAGGGTTTATTATGGCCATTGCTTTACCAGGCCAATCGCGACCAGATCAAGGACCCACGCCAGATCTTCCCCGGGCAGTCCCTCAGCATCCGCCGTGACATGACAGAAGCTGACCTTGAAGACGCTCGTCAGAGAGCCCGCGAATCTGACATCTTTCCTGTCCCTCCGAGCACCGAAACTGAACAGTAAAAAACCGTTTCCATCCCCCTGCAACGACAAGCCACTGAGATTGTTCAAATATCCCCTGTCAAGCTAGCACTGGACGGAGGCGATCAGACCGTTCTGAGGTGCAAGGAACGGGCACTTAAACTCCATCTTCCCCCTCGCCACAAAGGGTCATTAGTGCACTTATAAATTCGTTATCTTTTGATTAAAATCAGCCCTTGCTTTCCGCTCTGAATCGGCCTTACTTTTTCCTTGACAGTAATAAAGCCGTTTGTATACTGTATACACCTTTCCGCAAGGCTTCCTTGCGCATTTTTTATTTGTAGTTTAAGCCTCTGGCAATTCTGTATAAAAACTTCAAGGAGAGAGAACAAATGGCAAAGATTATCTGGTCAGAAATTGACGAAGCACCCGCGTTGGCAACCTACGCATTCCTTCCAATTGTCCAAGCATTCTGCAAAGGCACTGGAGTCGATGTTGAAACCAAGGACATTTCACTGTCCGGTCGCGTGATTGCAAACTTCCCTGAGAACTTGACTGAAGAGCAGAAGGTTGCCGACTACCTGTCGGAGCTCGGCGAGCTGGTTCTTAAGCCTGAAGCTAACATTATCAAGCTGCCGAACATCAGCGCTTCGATTCCTCAGCTGCAAGACTGCATCAAGGAGCTTCAGGAAAAAGGCTACGACATCCCGAGCTATCCCGAAGAAGCCAATACTCCGGAAGAAAAAGAGCTTCAAGCTCGTTTCTCCAAGGTTCTCGGTTCTGCAGTTAACCCGGTTCTGCGTGAAGGCAACTCTGATCGCCGCGCCGCTGCTTCGGTCAAGAAGTTTGCCCAGAAGAACCCGCACCGGATGATGAAGCCGTGGCCTGCACCGGGGACCTCCAAGTGCCGCGTTGCTCACATGGACGGCGGTGACTTCTACGAGACCGAAAAATCGGTCACCATGGATGCTGCTGACACCGTCAAGATTCAGTTCGTTGACGAAGCTGGCAATGTAGAAGTCAAAAAAGAAGTTGCACTGCAGGCTGGGGAAGTGTTCGACAGCTCGGTCATGAAGGTTGCTGAGCTGCAGAAGTTCTACGCTAAAACTGCTGAAGAGGCAAAAGAGAAGGGCGTGCTGCTCTCCCTGCACCTCAAAGCAACCATGATGAAGATCTCCGATCCGATCATGTTCGGTCACTGCGTCAAAGTTTACTTCAAGGCTGCTCTTGAGAAGCATGCTGACACCCTGGCTGCGATCGGCGCCAACCCGAACTTCGGTATGGGCGACATCCTCAACAAGCTCGACAAGCTGCCTGCTGAGAAGAAAGCTGAAATCGAAGCTGACATCAACGCTTGTTACGAGGGCCAGGCCGCTCTGGCTATGGTTGACTCCCGCAAAAACATCACCAACCTGCACGTTCCTAACGATGTCATCGTTGATGCTTCGATGCCGAACGTTGTGCGTGACGGTGGTTGCATGTGGAACCTGGCTGACGAACTGCAGACCACCATCGCTATGGTCCCTGATCGCTGCTACGCCACCATGTACGCTGAGATCGTTGACGACGCCAACAAGAACGGCCAGTTCGATCCGTCCACCATGGGTAGTGTTGCCAACGTTGGCCTGATGGCTCAGAAAGCTGAAGAGTACGGTTCCCACGACAAGACCTTCGAAGCTCCTGCCAACGGCAAGTTCCAGGTTGTTGCTTCCAACGGTACTGTTCTGATGGAGCAGCCGGTCAGCAAGGACGACATCTATCGTTCGAGCCAGACCAAAGACATTCCGATTCAGGACTGGGTCAAGCTGGCAGTTAATCGTGCCAAGGCATCTGGCGAGCCATGTGTTTTCTGGCTCGACGAAAAGCGTGGTCATGATCAGCAGATCATCGCCAAAGTCAACAAGTACCTTCCGAATCATGATACCGCAGGTCTTGATATTCAAATCATGCCGCCGCGCGAAGCGATGACCTTCTCTCTCAAGCTGGTTCGCCAAGGCAAGAATGCCATCGCCGTGACCGGTAACGTTCTGCGGGATTACCTGACCGACCTATTCCCAATCCTTGAGCTCGGCACCTCGGCTCGCATGCTCTCCATCGTTCCTTTGATCAACGGTGGCGGCCTGTTCGAGACCGGTGCAGGTGGTTCCGCTCCGAAGCACGTAGAGCAGTTCCTCAAAGAAGGTCACATCCGTTGGGATTCCCTCGGTGAGTTTTGTGCCTTGGTTCCGTCTCTAGAACAAGCTGCAAAGGCTGACAATAACCCGAAGGCTGCGATCCTCGCCGAGACTCTCGACGTTGCTATCGGTCAGTACCTCGAGAACCAGAAACTGCCCTCCCGTAAGGTCAAAGAGATTGACAACCGCGGTGGTAGTTTCTACTTAGGCTTCTACTGGGCACAGGCTCTGGCCGCTCAGGACAAGGATGCTGCATTGAAGGCACGTTTTGCCGAAGTTGCTGCTGAAATCGAGAAGAACGTAGACAAAATCGACGCTGAGTTCACCGATTGCCAGGGTTCCCCGGTTGACGTTGGTGGTTACTTCAAGTTCGATCCGACCAAGGCCGCTGCAGCCATGCGCCCAAGCGCAACGCTGAACGCAATTATCGACAACATGTAATTCAACACGAATGGGACGGAGTTTGCTCCGTCCCTATTCTTTATACAAACTTTTATAAGGAGAGAGAAAAATGGCGAGACCAAAAATTGCTTTAATCGGTGGTGGACAGATCGGTGGCGTGCTTGCTCAACTGGCGTGCCTGCGTGAACTGGGTGACGTAGTCTTGTTTGACATCGTTGAGGACATGCCTCAGGGTAAAACTCTCGACCTTGCCGAAGCCTCACCTATTGACGGTTTTGACGTTTCTTGCACCGGCACCAACAGCTACACAGACATTGCCGGTTCAGACGTTGTCATCGTTACAGCTGGCCTGCCTCGTAAGCCTGGTATGAGCCGCGACGACCTGATCGAAGTTAACTCCAAGATCATGACCGCCGTTGCTGAAGGCATCCGTGACAACGCTCCCGATGCAATCGTCATCGTTATCTCCAACCCTCTCGACGCCATGGTTACCCTGTGCCGCAAAGTCACCGGTTTCCCGGCAGAACGTGTCATCGGTCAAGCTGGCGTTCTCGACTCCGCTCGTTTCGCAGCGTTCATCGCTTGGGAACTTGGCGTATCGGTCAAAGACGTCACTGCAATGACCCTCGGCGGTCACGGCGACACCATGGTTCCTCTGATCCGCTATGCAAGTGTTCAGGGCATTCCAGTTATGGAACTACTCGAGCAAAAGTACGGTTCTGCAGCCAAGGCAGAAGAAGTTATGACCGCTATGGTTGAGCGCACCAAAGCTGCTGGCGGCGAGGTTGTTAAGCTGCTTAAAACGGGTAGCGCCTTCTACAGCCCAGCTTCTGCAGCCATTGCTATGACTGAGTCGATCCTCAAAGACCAGAAGCGTGTCCTGCCAACCTGCGCCCTGCTCAACGGCGAGTTCGGTGTCAACGGTTTCTACGTTGGTGTTCCTTGCGTCCTCGGCGCCGCTGGTGTCGAGAAGATCGTCGAGTTCAAACTCGACGCAACCGAGCAAGCTCTCATGGACAACTCGGCTAACGCAGTGAAAGGTCTGATTGCTGATCTCGAGAAAATGGGACTGCTGTAAACTCCAAAAGTTGATAGCCAAACCCAAAAAGAAGGGCAATGGCAACATTGCCCTTCTTCTTATCGTGACTATAAATTTAAGCTATTTTCAGACCTTTTTTTAAGCCACATTAAATATGCGGAAAAAAGTATAGCGTATACCAAATTAGTAGTGGAACGAGACAAGCAATCATGCTATCTTGCGCCGCAAATTTCGGTAATTTTACGCTAAAAATCTAGTACAAAGGAGACGAACCAGAATGAGTGGTGCCAGACTCGAAATCATCGAGCGTAACTGCAAAGGTTGCAGTATCTGCGTCGAATTCTGCCCGAAGAATGTCCTGGAGATGGATGTCTTTTTGGTCACTGCCCCACGACCTGAAGACTGCATCAAGTGCATGCAGTGCGAACTGCTTTGCCCTGACTTTGCCATCAAAGTCCACGACGAATAATCAATCTATTTCAATAAGAGGAGAGTGAACGTGGCTAAAAAAGTTGCTCTGTTACAGGGGAACGAAGCTTGTGCTCAAGGTGCAGTTTACGCCGGTGCCAAGTTCTTCGGTGGTTACCCTATCACCCCCTCGACCGAGGTCGCTGAAGTTTTGTCAGTCGAACTTCCCAAGGTCGGTGGAAAATTTATCCAGATGGAAGATGAAATCGCTGCGATGGCTTCGGTTATCGGCGCATCACTAACCGGTGCTAAATCAATCACCGCGACTTCCGGTCCTGGCGTCTCCCTCAAGCAGGAGTTGATCGGTTATGCCTGCATCGCCGAAGTTCCCTGCGTTATCATAAACGTTATGCGCGGTGGCCCTTCAACCGGCATGCCGACTGGCCCTGGTCAATCAGATGTCATGCAGGCCATGTGGGGGACACATGGTGACCATGCGGCTATTGCATTGGTTCCTGATTCTTGCCAGGAAATCTTCACCGAGACGGTTCGCGCCTTTAACCTGGCCGAAAAATACCGTATGCCGGTACAGGTCCTCTTTGACGAGATCGTCGGTCACATGCGCGAGCGCATCGAGTTCCCCGAACCTGGCGAGCTTGAAGTTATTGATCGCGAAGCGCCAAGCGTTGGTCCTGAAGACTACAAGCCTTACGATTCCACTAAAGGGCAGGTTCCGCCTCTGGCAGACTTCGGCTCTGAATACAAGTATCACGTCACCGGCCTGAACAAGGCTGATGACGGTTTCCCGACTACAAAAGCAAGCCTTGTTGATGCTGAAGAGCGTCGTCAGATCGACAAGGTCATGGATAACATCGCTGATATCGAGTCATCCGAGGAGTACTTGACTGAAGATGCTGATGTCGTTATCTGGGCTTATGGATCAACCTCTCGCTCGGCCCGTTACGCAGTCAATGAATTACGTAAAGAAGGCGTCAAAGCTGGCATGTTCCGCCCGATCACTCTCTGGCCTTTCCCGGCGAAACGCACGGCTGAATTGGCAGAGCAAGCGAAAGCGATCGTCGTCGCCGAAATGAACCTCGGCCAGATGGTCCTCGAAGTTGAGCGCGTTGCCAAAGGGAACTGCGTTGTGGCCCATGAGGGCAGGGTTGACGGAGATCCGATCAATCCTGGTCAGATCATGGACAAGGTTAAGGAGGTACTCTAAATGGCTTACGATTATGAAAAGTCGATCCGCCCCGGCAAGCTACCACACATCTGGTGCCCCGGTTGTGGCCACGGCATTGTTATGAAGGGCCTGATCCGGGCCATGGACACTTGCGAGCTTGATCGCAAAAACACGGCAATTGTCTCCGGTATCGGTTGCGCAAGCCGCCTGCCTGGGTACCTGGATGCGTGCACCCTGCATACCGCTCACGGTCGTGCAGCTGCTTTCGCAACTGGCGTTAAGATGGCCAAACCGGAAATGAACGTCATCTGCTGTGGCGGTGACGGTGACGGTACTGCAATCGGCGGCAACCACTTCATTCACGCCTGTCGTCGTAACATCGACATGACCTACGTACTGATGAACAACTACATCTACGGCATGACCGGTGGTCAGTTCTCGCCTTGTACACCGACCGGTGATCTGGCTTCGACCACTCCTTATGGCAACCCCGACCCAATCTTCGACATCTCCAAGTTGGCTATTGGTGCTGGCGCTACTTTTGTAGCGAGGACCACTGCAGCTCATCCTCGTGAGATCGACAAGTTGATCGTTAAGGGTATTCAGCATAAAGGCATGGCGATTATCGAAGTCATCGATGACTGCCCGACCACATACGGTCGCCGCAACAAGTTCCGCTCAGTCATCGACATGATGAAACGCCTCAAAGCTGAGGCCGTTCCTGTCAAGGCAGCAGCCAAGATGACCGCCGAGCAACTTGAAGGCAAGTTCCTGACTGGCGTGTTGTTTGAAGACACTGAGAAGCCTGAGTATACTGCTCAGTACGCTGACGTAATCAAAAAGGCGCAATGCGCCTGATCACCACGAAAAGGAGAAAGAACCATGGCTGAACGTTATGAGCTTCGCTTTTCCGGTGCGGGTGGTCAAGGCCTGATCACCGCCGGAATTATCCTCGCGGAAGCAGCGTCCATCATCGAAGGCAAAAGTGCCGTACAATCTCAAAGTTACGGTCCTGAAGCCCGCGGTGGCGCTTCCAAGTCGGAGGTCATCATCTCTGATGCACCTATCGACTACCCAAAAGCAACGATTGTTGATGCATGCCTGGCAATGACCCAGGAAGCAGCAGACAAGTACGCAAACGGCATCAAAAAAGGCGGCCTGCTTCTGATCGACGCAGACTTCGTGCATACTGCTCCAGAAGGCGACTTCAAGGTCCTTCGCCTGCCGATCATGCGCATGGCCAAAGAAGATATCGGTCGTGAGATCGTCGCCAACGTGGTTGCTCTTGGTGCTGTCATCGGCTTGACCGGTGTGGTTGCCAGAGAATCCGGCGAGGAAGCCGTCCTGCGTAAGGTCCCTGCGGCCTTTAAAGACCTGAACAAAAAGGCCTACAGCATGGGCTACGAAAAAGGTAAGGAACTGGCTGAGTAATTGCCAGTACTCGCTGTAACACTAAGGCCCGGCAGATTATTCTGCCGGGCCTTTTTATTGAACGATTATGGGGACATGTAACAAGTAAATGACCCCATAATAAAAGGCTTTAATAAAAAGGGGGGCACGTACTTGATACGTATCCCCCTTTTGCTTTAAGTAGAAACCATCGTCCCTCAGCCCTCTTCCTCACGAATAAACTGCTCAGCCTGCGCCACAGCATCCTTGGTACCGATAAATACCGGTGCACACTGATCAAGGTTCTCAGGATTAATGTCCAGGATTCTCTGTCTACCATTCGAAGCAGCGCCACCGGCCTGTTCAACCAGAAAAGCCATGGGGTTCAACTCATAAAGGAGACGTAACTTACCTTGCGGATTATCGGTCAGATGCGGATACAAGAAGATTCCACCACCCTTTATAAGAACCTGGTTGATATCTGGCACAAAGCCACCGGAATACCGTAGCTTCGTACTATTGGCTTCGAGAGAGCGAACAAACTCCAACGTCCCCTTGGTGTATTTGCTGCGTAAGCCACCTGGCGCATAGATCTTGGCCGGGCCTTCCAACTGGATATTTTCCTGAACCAGATCGAATTCCATCAGTTGGTTCATGGCAAACTCATGCACACCCTTGCCGGTTGAGACCACCATGGTTGTACGTGGGCCATAAAGCACATAAAGGGCGGCAACCTGATTACGGCCAGGCCGTAAAAGATTATCACCCTCGTAAATCGAAACAATCGTTCCGACAGCAAGATTAACATCAACCAGTGAAGAGCCATCGAGAGGATCAAAGGCAATAGAATAACGGCCATTGTTCGGCACTGTTACTTCTACAACTTCATCCACCTCTTCCGATGCCATCTTGGCAATAACACCAGAATACATCAGCCGCTTCTGAATAATGCGATCAGACAGAACATCAAGTTCCAGTTGTTCTTCACCATAAAGGTTGGACGTTCCCGCAACACCGAGATCACCAGTACGGATTGCATTGATGATATATTTTGAAGCATTGGCTATTTCACAAATAATTCGGGTCAGATCGCGATCAACACCAGTTTCTCGCAAATAGCGCCGCAAATTGATCTGGTACCTGGTCTGTCCTCTTTCAGCTGAAGCCATAATTACCCTCCTTGAAATTATAAACTTGCACAGTTTAGACGATAGCATTGCCATGAGCAAGGAATCATATTAAAAAGTGGCAACCTTGACCCCCTGTTAGACGATGATAAACTCTTTGAAAAATAAATGTGGAGGATGACATGGACGATCAGGAAAAAAAACTCGAGGAACAAGCCCCTGACACCGAACAACAATCGGAGCCGCAGGAAGACCAGACTGAAACCCTGAAAGAAACCACCGAAAAGATTTGGGGCAGCACTAAACATGCATGGTCGACGGCAACATTCAAAGCGAATCAGTACAAAAAGCTGGTGCAGAAGAAGATTGACCTGTCAGCCATACACAAGAAGATTAATGCAGCTCATGGTGAACTCGGCAAGATCATCGACGACCTGCGCGAAGAGGGCCAGAAGAATATTATGAATCAGGCGGCCGTCAAGGAGATCCTGGAAAGGATTGATGAGTTGAAAGCTGAAGCCGCATCTCTTGAAGAAGAGGTCGAAAAGATCAGAACCGAAGAAGCGCCCCAGGAAGAACATAACTCAGAAGAAAAAACAGAATAGACTCGTTCTGCAGTTTCAAGGCACAAATATTTAAAAACAAGTGCCTATGGTCTTTAATGCAAGCCTTTTGCTTAAAGTGTTGCCGGTGCCATATTACCCGCACAAGTCCCCTTCATCGATGAAGGGGACTTGTGTTTCACTTTAATTTCTTTTTTGACATTAAGACATTATAGACTATTCATAGGCAACAAACCATTTCTTCTTGACATACCTGACAATAACGGTAATATTTATTCAAACAGAGCATATTTCTTCATTTTTACCTCCTAGAAACAAACCAAAACCCTTAGCCTCACAGTACCCTCCTGACTGTGAGGCTTTTTTTGTCTTGCGTGTTTCGAGACTCTTCCCATCGCCATACGTTCCCTAGGCCTTGTGAAAAGAGGAACATGTTGTACATTTTAGCAACAGCTTAATAATCAACTAAACCACGCAAATTCAACCAAACAATCAGGAGGTCTACATGAATAAAAAATCAATACTCTTCGCTCTACTCATACTTTTCATGGCAACAACTGGCTCGGCTCTCGCTTCGGGGTTGGCAAAGACTATCGCCACAGGTTGCGAAAAAGAGTTACAAGGGTTCTGTAAAGACGTCACACCGGGAGAAGGACGCATACTGGCTTGTCTCTATGCACATCAGGACAAACTCTCCGGACAATGCGAATATGCACTTTACGATGTCGCCGCACAATTGGAGCGCGCGGTTGCAGCCCTGACATATGTTGCCAACGAGTGTTCTGACGACATCATGAAAGTTTGCAAAGGCGTTCGTGTCGGTGAAGGGAAAGTCCTGGAATGTCTTGAAAAGAATGAAAAAGATGTGTCTGATCGATGTAATCAGGCGATTAAAGACGTCGTGAGAAAATAAACATCGGATGTAAAAAAAATTTAAAACGACATACTGGCCTGCCATTCTTTCAGGATGGCGGGCCAATCCAATCCATAGTCCTGATAAACATCAGCAATAGCATCCTGCCAGGGTTTCCGCCTACCGATACTTTCGAGCAATTCAGGGATCTTGTGCCAACCGTAGCGATCAACCATAAAGCTGACCAGAGAATAGGATTGTTCGTAGGCGAGCAGGACTTTGTCAGTAGGAAGACTGGAGAAAGGTTTGGCCAGGGCATCCCAGCCAATGATATTATCGCTTTGCAAGGCCATTTTCAAATGATGTGCGGGCGGCGAATAGAGTCTCCGGCCGGCTATTTCGGCAAGGCCCTCATTGAGCCAGACGGGCGCACGGCGACCTGCCATAAAGTGCACAAGCACGTGCATATACTCATGATAAAGAACGGCTGCGAGTTGATCAGACATCCGGTGCATACCGCCGAGAGGTAAACGAATTTTGCCGTCATAGACGCCACCGGCCCAATCGGGAGAGTTTGTCACGGCAGAAAAATCTCTTTTCAGGTAGAGCAGAACCGGCACCTTGATGTCGGGGAAATAAGCCAATTCAGAACCCAGTTCAGTATAGGCATCTTCAAGGGTCTCCAGAATTCTGGGAGCGAGCTCTGCGACTTGCTTACCGTCAACAAAAGAGAGCTGGAAATGACCACGACTCTCCTGCCCCATCTCCTGCTCAACCTGCCACTCACGTTGCACCTTGTGCAGAAGTTTATCAACCTCATCACCGCCACCGAGCGAAGCCGCCTCCGTCAGGGCATCCACCGCCTCTGCCATACGGCCGTCAGCGTAATAGGCCTGACCAAGTAGATTATAAAGGCTTGCGTCCTGAGAATTAACACCGACAGCCTGATCAAGAAGAGAAACCGCTTCCGCGTAACGGCCTTGCTTTAAACGCACCATCGCCTCGCCCTGCCAGAGACGAATATCCTCGTCATTATAGCGACGTCCTTCCTGGAACGATTCGCCGGACGCCGTCAAGTCGGCAGAGGCCAGCAATTGATACCCGCGTCCCAGGTAGGCAACGGCAAGGAGCTTGTCAAGTTGCCCTGGATTAGCGACGCGTCCCTGTAGATCATGCAGAAGCTCAATCGCCTCCAGGTAATTCTGAGCATCGAGAAGTTTGACAACCTGCTGGACGTGGTCATCGGTTGAAGCAGAACTCAACAAAGGGATAGAGAAGAAGACAAGCAGAAGAAGAACAAGAATTGAGAAAAACTTTCGCAAGCACAACATAGCCGAAAGGCACGGGGAACAAGTTAAAGATAAACCGAGCATCAGGGGCGACATCCCTTCTGGAGAATTGCCTGCATTTCCCCGTGGATCAATCGGTTGCTGGCCATGCATTCCTGTGATTCGAGAGTCATGGGAAGGCCATCGAAATTGCTGACCAAACCACCAGCCTCTTCGATCAGCAGAATCCCGGCAGCAAGGTCCCAGGGTTTAAGCTTCAACTCCCAAAAACCATCGAACCGGCCGGCGGCAACGCTGGCCAGATCAAGGCTGGCCGCGCCCGGACGGCGACACGCCTGGGCCTCTTTCTGGAAGCGGGTAAAGTAATCGTAATTATTTGCCTTGCACTTCTTATGATCGTATGCAAACCCGGTTGCCAGCAGAGAACGTTCAAGAGTGTCGATCGTTGAGACCTTCAGACGACGCTCATTCAGGAACGAACCACTGCCGCGCTCTGCAACATAGAAATCACCGACATAAGGGTTATAAACCACTCCGAGTTCGAGACGGCCTTTAACTTCCAGGGCAATCGATACGGCAAACCATGGAAAACCGTGAGCATAGTTGGTGGTACCATCGAGAGGATCGATAATCCAGCGATAATCAGAACCGGTCTCGGTGTAGTCACCCTCCTCGGCGAGGAAATCGTGATCAGGATATCGCTCACCTATCAGCTTAATAATAAGGGCTTCTGCCTGCCGATCAGCCTCGGTGACCAGATCATACTTGCCCTTGAATTCAACCCGGAGACCGCTCTCGAATTTGTCCATGAGGAGTTTGCCTGCTTCAAATGCGGCTTTTATGATCAGAGTTTTCATCAATTGTTTCCTTGCTCTGAACTCAGCATCTGTGAGGGGTCAGAATCGTAACTGATCAAGCCTTCCTCCTCACACCAGAGCCGGGTCACCCCGATCACGGCAAGAGGAATGCAGAGCAACTGGAAAAAGGGAATGGCCAGAATCGCCATCACCCCGCAGGAGAACCCGAGCATGAGAAATTTACGCGCAAAAATGTAACTTTTCTGTTCCCGGAAGAACTGGCGTTTACGCACCAGCACAAAGCCCAGATATTCGAAACTGAGGAAAAACAGGGTCAGGCTGATTGCCAGCACAGTATAGATTGTATTGCCCACACCGGGGAGCAAGTTCAGAGGCAGGATCAAAACCATGACGACCACGAAGATCCACATCTTTTTTGCTTCCAGCAGGATCGTACTCAGAGCATCTCGAAAGAAGCGTCCGAGAGCAAAAGGCTCGTCGTTGAGATTGCCGCTCAAGACCTCTTCGGTTCGTTCCGAAAGCAGGTCGTTAAAGGGCGAAGCTAGCAGGTTGCCGACCACCGTAAAGCTGAAAAAAACCAGCACGGCCGTCAACAAAACAGCAACCACCCAGAGGAACCAGTAAAGGACAGACCAGTACCAGGCTTCACCCTGGGGGATATACTCCACTACCGTCGAACCGAAAAAATCAAGGCCCATATAGACCGCTGCCGAGAAAACGATGGCGTTGATCAGGAATGGGATCAGAATATATTGAATCAGTCGGGGATTACTGCGCAAGATTTTGACGCTGCGAAAGGGCGCAAAGAACCCCCGGGTAAAGTTAACAACAAAGCTTCTTCTTGTCTGCACAGTCATAATCTCTCCTTGAACAAAACCAAATATATAAGCTCCAAAATATCACATCTGCCCACTCTCGGCCAACGACCGCAAGAGATTTAAAACAACCTCTCTCTCATGAATCAACTCAAGCTGCCTATTTAAAAGGCCGCTCTTGCCTTTCAATTAGGCACAAATGTATAGCACGCTTAGAAACAAAATCATAACTACCTGTTTTTACACAATTCAAGAACGGCACAGGTATTGAATTATGCAGTGCAGCACAGCTTGGACAATGGTGTCTGTAGCTGGTAGCACAAGACGAGGAGGTCTTCTTTCATGGATTCAGCAGTCCAATCTCTTACCAATTCCGGCGATGTTCTATTTTTAATGCTCGGCGCTGTCATGGTTTTCGCCATGCATGCCGGCTTTGCCTTTCTCGAAGTCGGTACTGTCCGGAAGAAAAGCCAGACCAACGCTCTGGTGAAGATCCTTACTGACTGGTCTGTCTCCACCGTCGTCTACTTCCTGATCGGCTACCCGATCGCTTACGGTATTCACTTCTTCATGTCAGCAGAGAGCTTGCTCGGCGCCAACCAGGGCTACGAACTGGTCCGCTTCTTCTTTCTGCTCTGTTTTGCAGCCTGCATTCCGGCAATCATCTCCGGGGGCATAGCCGAGAGAGCACGTTTCTGGCCCCAGGTTCTTGCCGGAGCTGTCTTTGCGGGGCTCACCTACCCTTTCTTTGAATCGTTGATCTGGGGTCAAAACAGCTCCGGCCTGCAAGCCTGGTTTGAAGGGACTTTCGGTGCCCCTTTCCACGACTTTGCCGGCAGTGTTGTGGTGCATTCCATGGGCGGCTGGCTGGCTCTCCCTGCCGTCCTGCTGCTTGGCCCCCGGATGGGTCGCTGGGTTCGCGGCAAGAGTCATGCGATTCCGGTCAGCAACATTCCTTTTCTCGCACTAGGCAGCTGGATCCTGGCCATCGGCTGGTTCGGATTTAATGTTATGAGCGCCCAGAGTCTGAACGGCATTTCCGGCCTGGTCGCGGTCAACTCGCTGATGGCAATGGTCGGTGGTGTCATCTTCGCCGTCGTCGCCACCAAGTGTGACCCCGGCTTCGCTCACAACGGCGCCCTCGCCGGCCTGATCGCCATCTGCGCAGGATCTGACCTGGTCCACCCTTTCGCGGCTTTCCTGATCGGTGGTATCGCTGCCCTGATTTTTGTCTACGGCTTCGTCTGGGAACAGGAAAAACTTAAAATTGATGATGTCCTGGGCGTCTGGCCGTTGCATGGCATCGTCGGCACCTGGGGCGGAGTCGCTGCCGGCATCTTTGGCTACACAAGCCTCGGCGGCCTCGGTGGGGTCTCTTTCATGTCGCAGCTGGCCGGAAGTCTGCTAGCCATCGCATATGCGCTGGTCACAGGCTTTGTCGTCTATGGCGTCATTGTGAAAGTCTTCGGCTTCCGTCTTGATGAAGAGCAGGAGTTCAATGGCTCCGACATCTCTATCCACAAGATCGGTGCCTATCCTGAAGACAGCGTCAGATAATATTTTTAAAGCTTTGAGTTACAAACGGCCACCGGGAAATCCCGGTGGCCGTTTTTTTTAAGGGGCTAGCAACACCTGTGTGGGAGCGTGTATTTCTCCCCTAAATAAACATCGTCGCATCAAGGCTGGGTACATGCCCCAAAAATGAGAAAACCAGCCTTCTCTCGGGATGCCGAGAAAATCATCCGGCCATCATCCTCATCGATCGACATGGTCCAGCCAACCGCATCGTCCTCCCCTTCAAAGCCATGTTCCGCCCCCTGCAGAAGAAGTTTGCCATCAATATGAGTCACCATCTGAATCTTTGTCACGCGTGAGTCATCTTCTGCTTGAGGAACACGGATCGTTTTATCTGCAACATTAACTTTGACAAAATAAGGCAGGTTGACACTGGACGCTTCGCCGTTGATGCACTCACCATCAGAACTACACTCGATGACATCGATAATAGAGCACAAGAGGGGTTCAGAACCATCCAGGCTTGAGGCAAACGCGTAGGAGGCCAGGAGCGAAAATGAACAGATCATCAAAGTAAACAACTTGAGGGTTTTCATCGTATTTCTCTCCTTAGGTTATCTGACAGAATAGCCACGGCCTTCCATACATGCCGCATAAGCCCTATTGTAACTGGTACGCCCCTGTGCGTACTGGTTGACCTGCTGCTGCTCCCAGTTTTTACGTTGTTGTTCCTCTTGCCTCACCTGATCGTTGCGTCGCATGCCGCCAACCAGGGCACCCGTAGCTGCACCAGCCTTAAGTCCCTTTCTTGTGTCACTTTTCGAATTACCGGCTATCGCGCCAACAGCTCCCCCAAGCAGCGTCCCACGCACAGCACCCGATGCAACTCCGCCCTTCGGCGCTTCTTTGGGTGGCGGAGGCTCAGATGTTGTCGGTAAAGCCATCGGATCAAAACCACTTTGATTTTTCGACCAGCTGTAGCACTGAAATTTGTCCTGTTCCATCTGCTCATTACTCTGTCCCTGGCTGGGGTAGATAACCATCTCCTGAGCCAGAGCTGAACCAGACAGGAGCAGAAGTGTCGCAACAGCATAGACAGCGATCTGTTTCATAATCATTGTTATCTCCTTTCAATATGTGTCTGCTTGGCCATTTATGACTTACATTAAGATCAGGACACCGTCCGTGCACCGATCCGGCGCCACAACCTCAGGCTGGTCACCACCGAAAGCGGCCTTGAACGTCCTGTTTCATTTCAGTTCGGCTGAGAACTGAGTTAATTCAAAACCATACCAGGAAATCCGCACCTTGCCTGCCAGGCTAAGCTTTTGTTGCCAAGTAAAGGGGTCAGATAAGACCTTTTTTCTTTAAATCTTTCGCCACCTGCTCCACATAACTCTGCATCATTGCATCAATGCTTCCTTCCATGGCAGTTTCAAGTTGCGCCGACCAGATCAACTCTTCGGTTATCAAGTCGTACATAACAGACTCTACGGTGAGGATAATGAATTCGTTTTCTGATGGAGGCGTATAAAAGACATCATGCCTGCGACCATAATAACTCCCCCAGCTGTTGTAATAGGGAGGGCGGGCGTAACGTCCTCGGCCTCCGTAGTATGGCCCCGGAACATATCCGGAATATCCGCCATGTGTGATCACGGTTTCCTTGCGTTGACCGATCAGCCTTGTCAACAGGACTGAGTCACAACCCTTTTCTGCCATTTTTTGTGCAAGGGTCTCTTTATCGACTTCCGAACTGGTCATAATATCTCTATAGCTTGACTCTGTTGACACACCCATACTGAAAAGATGGTTACTAAAAGAGTCTTCGAAAACCCTCCGGTTCATCTCGTCCTTGGCAATACCGACCAGGTAGATTTTCTTGACCTCACCCTTGAAATCAGGATTTGTCCAGGAACCGGTGATATCGGTTCTGGAGCATGCAAACAGTATAAAAACAGTACAGATCAGGCCCAGAATTTGTAGAACCTCTGTTATCGTTGTTTTTCCAAACTTTATCGTCATCGAAAAGGCCTCATGTTGCATAATAGTCCTGCCAACCTTACTGAAAAGAGAACCTGGATTCTGAGAACCTATTCAGGTATGGCGTTAAGCTGGATCAAGGCATCAAAGGCAGAGGACCGTTGCTTGGCGAATTGACCGAACCAATCATCATAAATTTTCAGGATTTTTTTGGAGCGGTACAGGTCAGAAATCACGCGATCGGCGGCAAGTCTGAAATCCGCATCATTTCTTCTTAAAGCCAGGGCTAAAGGTTCATACGAAAAAAGGTCGGGCAGAATCGAATAACTTTTTGGATGTCCTGAGATCAAGGCCATGCCGATGAGCACAACTTGATCAGCAGCAAAGGCATCAATGTCACCTTTATCGAGGGCCTTGAGAGCGTCTTCCTTGGATTTGACGAAGACAATATCTGCTTTCACCTCTGCATCGGTGAGGAGTTTTTTCAAAGCTTTCGCAGTGGTTGTGCCTTTGGAGACACCTATTTTCTTGCCTTCAAAATTATTCCTGATTTTCGTTTCCTTCAAGGCCATGAAGGACGCTCCCGTCACGAAGGTCAGTTGAGTAAAATCAACAATCTCTCCACGGGAAATGGTTTTCGTCGTCGCTCCGCATAGGAGGTCAATCTTGTTGTCTGCCAGGGCAGTAAAACGATCTTCCGATGTCACCGGCACGTAGTGGCTTTTCACCGCGACACCGAGAATTTTTTCTACCTCGCGGACAACTTCAGCACAGAGGTCGATCGAGTAACCGATGGGTAAGCCGTCCTTGCCAAGAAAAGACATGGGCGGCATCGTCTGTCGATACCCAATTCTTATTTCCCCGGATTTTTCAATCTGTTGGAGGGTTCCTGTTAACTCGTGCGCGGAGAGAGGATGAGAGAAAGAAGCAATGATTAAAGCAATGATAAGAATACATCTCATGATGGTTTCCGCCTCCTTAAGAGCTCTTTGTATTACATAGGGTTATGGAATAATATCGTAACATTCGTTAAGTACTTGGAATTATAACATTTAATGCGCCGAGCATTCTATACTTCGATTTTAAAGTGTCATCAAAAAAGTTCCAGCAAACGTCAGCAATACGTTGGCAAACGTATAGGTTCCGGCGTAGCCGAGACCCGGGAGCTGACTTTTGGCGGCCTCATTGACTACGCTGAGAGATGGAGTACTGGTCATAGCTCCAGTGATGCTGCCAAGCAGGAGGGCCGGATTCATTTTTAGAACCTTGCGGCCAAACAGGTAGCCGGCCATGACCGGTGACAAGGTTAGAACCACACCACAGAGGAACAAGCTCGGTCCAACGGATGTTAAAGCCTCTCCCATTCCTCCTCCAGCTTTAAGTCCAACACTGGCCATGAACATCATCAAGCCCAGCTCCATCAACAGGTAGCGCGCCGCAGCAGGGAGTCGGCCAAATGTTGGATGGACAGATCGTAAATAACCAATCAGTATTCCGGCCAGTAACAAGCCTCCCGCACCACCTAAGCCAATTGACAGGTTTCCAACCTTGACCAGGATCACGCCGAGGACAATACCAAGGACAATCCCAAAAGAGAAAGTCATCAGATCGGTCTCTTCGACCTCAGCATCGATATGGCCAACCTGGCCAGCCAGAATGCGGATGCGGTCCTCTTCGCCGGTGACATGCAGCCGATCGCCCTTATTGATCAGTAGATTGTCGTCATAAGGCAAATCAATTGCCGCCCTGGTTATTCCAGAAATGAAGCAGCCATAGCGATCAGTGATCTCCAACTGTCCGAAAGGCTTACCGACTACGGCTGGATTAATGGCAACCAGCTCGTAAGTTTTAATGTTGTAATCAAGAAGTTCGGCATCAAGAACCTCGCGATGTTTGCGCTCAGTCTGGAGCCTCTGATGATCTTCCAAACTGGCGATAATGGATGCGATATCCCCTTCCTCGACCACAAAGTCAGGTGTCGGTTCAAAGAGCTTTTTGCCACGCCGGATCTGCAAAATTTTCCCGGAGATCAGAGCATCCTGCTTTAACTGGGCAATGGTTTTACCAACGACGCTGCTCTTGGCTTGGTAAGCACGGATAATCGGAAGTGTGTCTATGCGGCTTTTTTTCCTGCCGTTGCCAGAAGCCAACCCTCTCTCCTTAGCAAGATCTTTGGCCGATTGGGGGAGGTCAAGTCTGATCAACTGCGGAAAATAGCGAATGAAAACAATCATGCCTACCGTGCCGAAGATATAGGTAATGGCATAGGCGATACTGATATTGCTGGCTGCTGTTTCTGCAGTCATTCCTTCCGGGAGATTAACCAGGCCACTAACGATAGCATCCTGAGCACCGGCAAGAGTTGGTGTACTGGTGAGACTGCCGGCCAACATACCGGCAGTCATGCCATAATCGAAGTTGAGCCAACTCGAAAAAGACAGTGCGAGGGCAACGCTAAAAACGGCAACAAAAACCGAAAGAGCGATGTATTTCGGGCCGTCCTGAAGGAAAGCGCTGAAAAAACGCGGGCCGGCCTGCAAACCGACCGAAAAGATAAATAGTGAGAAACCAAACGTCGCAGCGCCCGAGACATCAGGAAAACCAAAGTGACCAAACAACATGCCGGCGAGAAGGACTCCAGTAGTATTGCCAGCGGAAATACCACCAATTTTTAGATTGCCAATCAGGTAGCCGATGCCAATAACCAGGAATAACAGCAATGTGACATTCTTATGTGCAAGGTCGAATAGATCTAATTCCATGAAAGTCTGCTCCAGCGCTGGGTAATTTTGTGGTCAAGTACTTACAACCACAGTCCTTTTCCCAAAAAACCGCTCTCTCTATAAATACGCACGAACCTGCACATACCAAGACACAGCTAAGTATACTCGTCAATATGTTGAGGTCAAAAAAAGGGATGTCTTAATGGAATGACTTAAGGGATGCGGACCACGGCATAATCCTGCATCTGGTAACCGACCACCGAAACGAAACCGTTATCCACGCGATCGATCTCCGGCATGATCGTGGCCTTGTCTACACCCAAAACCTTGGCTGCATAAAGGCAGACCTCCAAAGTTACGCCATCTTCCTTCATCTGCCGGAGTGTTGCCTGGAATTTTTCCACCTCGGCCCACTCGGCGCTGTTGAAGGGTGACCGATCAGATGAAAGCAGCTTCACCACGGGCCCATGAAAGACGATGACAACATTGGGTGTTCCGGAAAGCGCCTTGACTTCATCCGCCTCGTAGGCATTTTTCACGGCCCAAAAAACGAGATTGGCAATCTTGGGGTTTCCCTGGCTCACTTCGAAAACCGCGTCGTAGTCCTTGACGCCCTTCAACGCGTTGTCATACCCCCCCGCTAAGGCAGATGTCGACAAGGTTGTGACGAAAACGACCGTAAAAAACAAACATGTAATTAGCTGGATTATGTTGTAGTTTCTAGTGCTCATAACGTATCTCCTTATTAACTGTGACAAGCCTTTGTTTTGCGCAATCGAACTCTGAGTCCTATCGAGATTGCCAACAAAAAAGCCGAACTCACCGAAAGTATTTGTCTTTCGGTAGCTCGGCTATCTTTATTAAGTGATTGAAGAGAAGACCCGTGGCTTTCCGCCCCTGTCTTACGACTGGTTTGGCTTTCTCGATGACTTGGACAACCATTCTAGCGCCAATAGATAACTTGTCAAGTCATCTATTAGTCACGCCTTACGGACCTGGTTACGACCGCCTTTTTTGGCTTTATAGAGAGCCTGGTCAGCGGCCTTAATCAGCTGCTCGGGAGTCGTGTTTTTATCATCACGTGTCGCCACTCCAATACTCACGGTCACCTGCAACTTGCCTTTTCCTGAATCTTTAGTCTTTTGGCCTTCAGGTCTTTTCTTTGGCCTTTTACGACCTCTCAACACAAAGCCAGCCCTGGAGATTGTCTCACGCAGTTCTTCGAGGTGCGGCAAGGCACGCTCCAGATCCTTGTTCGGGAAGATCACAGCAAACTCCTCGCCACCATAACGATACGCCCTTCCACCTCCAGAGACCCGCCGCAGGCAAGTTGCTACCATCCGCAGGACCTGATCACCCACGTCATGACCATGGTTATCATTCACCTTCTTGAAGTGGTCCACATCGACCATGGCCAGGGTATAACGACGCCCCACCTTGAGCAGGAACTCCTTCATCGCCCGACGTGCAGGGAGGCCGGTCAATTCATCGTTGAAGGCCATCTTGAAGCTGCTCTCGATCAAGGCAATCGTCAGCAGGAAGATCGCAACGCCACCCCAGAAAGAAAAATCCTGCGGCCAACAGAATCCGGCAATCGTCGCAGCCAGAGCCCAGCAGAAACTGGATTCGAGGGCCTCGATTTTCTTGCAGAAGCGAACCAGTAACGCGAGGAGACTCAACAGGGCAATAAACAGAGATATCTGAGAGAGAGGAAGCTGGTTCAGAAAAGAACTCTCAATGAGATGAAGGCCCAACCAGGCCATTATCTCTCCGGCCCGAGTGAAATAGAGCCACAAAACGCAACCGAGTTGCAGCAAAATGGCAACCAACCGCAACAGACCATGTATTGTAAACAGGCCACGCTCCGACCACCAGCTAAAGAGCGCCAGGTTCAACGGCACCAGAACCGGAGCAACCAGCAGAACGTATTCGCGCGCAAAAGGCGCTGTCAGAGCTAAAGCGCGTTCAACGAGAATCAGGAGTGCAATTGCCCAGAGCACACGGGTGCGGTTGAAACGCCAACCAAGGAAGAGCCCGGCAACCACTGCCAGATAAGGAAACATCTCAAGCAGAGGGAGCCATGTAGAGGGAACCGAGGCCTTGATCTGCAGATAAACTGCTGCAGAGAATAGTGCCCCGGGGACAATCAGGAGTAGAAGAGCTCTCAATAATTGCATGGTAAGTGAACGACATCTCCATAGAATAAAAAGGCATGATAACTTAACACGACAAGGTTTTCACTACCAGCACAAGAGAAAACCGGCACGTTGAACCAGTCACCAACCTCCCTTTCAGGCATAATGTTTACATCCCCTTAATAATAGACAGCATAGTTGAGCATAATGGTAACATGTCAAGACATGACCATGGCAGTTGGGTGCATCTATTAGCTGAGGATTCCTAGAGAAACAGGAGGCATCTCATGAAGTCAAAGAATATTCATTTTTCAAACCATCGTGGCGAGAGACTTTCGGCCACACTGGATCTCCCCGAAGACGAATCACCAATAAGTTACGCCCTGTTTGCCCATTGCTTTACCTGTACTAAAAGCATCAAAGCAGCCGTCAATATTGCAGCAGCGCTCAATCGCGAAAAGATTGCCGTACTGCGATTTGATTTCACGGGCCTTGGCCAAAGCGAAGGAACCTTTGCTGACACCAATTTCTCAACCAACGTTGCAGACCTGATTTTAGCTGCAGAATACCTGTCCAGTGAATTTCAGCCGCCACAAATTATCATCGGTCATTCTCTCGGAGGAGCAGCAGTCATTCAAGCGGCAGAGAAAATCCCTTCGTTGCGTGCTGTTGTCACGATAGCCGCCCCGCATGACCCCGGACATATCGCCCATCATTTTGAAAATATGCGACAGCAGATTGAAGAGCACGGTTCTGCAGAAGTTGATCTTGCCGGTCGTAAATTCACCATCAAAAGACAATTTCTGGAAGACCTTGAGATGCAAAAGCTCGACACGCACATCAAATCTCTTAAAACCGCATTGATGGTGATGCACTCAGCAAGGGACAAAACGGTCGGCATAGAAAATGCCGCGAACATCTACAAAGCGGCAAAGCACCCCAAAAGTTTTATCAGCCTTGATGATGCCGATCATCTCCTTCTGAAAGAGGAGGATTCTTTATATGTCGGCATGATGATAGCGGCATGGAGCCATCGATATATTGACATCCCTGGGCTAGGAGAAAATGAAAAAATCGATATTGATAACCGGGTGACTACGAGCACGGGTAACGAAGATTTTTTTACAGAAGTCTTTGCAAACGGTCATGCCATGATTGCGGATGAGCCTGTCAAATATGGCGGCACAGATCGCGGGCCAACGCCTTACGACTATTTGTTGGCAGGACTTGGCGCTTGCACCAGCATGACTTTGCAAATGTATGCTCGAAGAAAAAACCTGCCATTAGAAAAAGCTGTGGTCCGCATGACACATGAGAAAGTTCACGCGAAGGACTGCGACCACTGTGAAAGTTCGGAGGGGAAAATCGATCGCGTGGAACGTGAGATAGAACTATTGGGTGAGCTGAATGACGAACAGCGACAACGCCTGCTTGAAATCGCCGAACGTTGTCCTGTACACAAGACTTTGCATAGCGAAGTCGACATTATTTCAAAGTTGAAGAACTGACGGGAGAATCAAGCCATTCTAAAGAAATGGATGCGAATTGAATCCATTTTATCTCTAGAAAAACAAACCAGGGAAAATATTTACGCCTCTGTCCTATGGACATTTCCCTGACAGGTGTTATGAGTTAAATATCATCACTCTGCTGCCTTTTGTAGGTCCCTCCTTTTTTAGGCGCAGAGACTTTGCCCTGCCGCCCCCCCCTGCTGGCAGGGCTTTTTTTGAAAAACTCATCAGCGTATTGCAACTCTAAGGTAAAGATACGAAGTAAAGCATACGCAACAGGTAAAATTGAGACATGCAGAAGCTTACAGCCACGCAAGTTTTCCTAGCCTTTCTGAAGCTTGGCCTGACGTCTTTCGGCGGACCGGTTGCACATCTTGGTTATTTCCGTAATGAGTTCGTCGAAAGAAGGCGCATCATGCAGGACGCAGCCTACGCCGATCTCGTTTCCCTCTGTCAATTTCTTCCCGGACCAGCCAGCAGTCAGATCGGCATCGGCATCGGCATCACCCAGGCGGGCCTGCGTGGTGGCATCGCCGCCTGGTTTGGTTTCACCCTGCCCTCAGCCATCGTCTTGATTCTTTTTGCTTATGGAATCGCCGCACTCGATGAATCGGTGGTTCAAACAGGTTGGCTGCACGGCTTGAAAGTCGCAGCCGTTGCCGTAGTCGCACAGGCCATACTGGGTATGAGCAGAATGTTGTGCCCCGATTGGCCGAGGAGAAGCGTTGCGATATTCGCAGCCCTCCTCACCCTTATCCTTCCTGGCATCCTTGGCCAGATGACGGCGATCGGCTGCGGTATGATCCTGGGTTTATTCTTTCTCAGTTATGAAGCATCAAACGATCATCCCCCCCATCTCTTCACCTTAAGCAAAAAAATCTCAGTGATCAGCCTCGTCCTCTTCTTTGCCCTGCTGCTGTCTCTGCCTATCCTTGCTCAACAAGGTTCGCAAGCTCTTGCTCTGGTTGACAGCTTCTACCGTTCCGGGGCCTTGGTCTTCGGCGGCGGGCATGTTGTTCTGCCCTTACTGAAAGCAGAGGTTGTTAATCCAGACTGGATCAATCAGGATATGTTTTTGGCAGGATACGGAGCCGCCCAGGCCGTGCCAGGCCCCCTTTTCACCTTTGCCGCCTACCTCGGAGCAGCAATGAACACGGCGCCAAGCGGTTGGTTCGGCGGGCTCTTATGCTTGCTGGCAATTTTTCTACCATCATTCCTTCTGGTCACTGGGATTCTCCCTTTCTGGGAGGACCTGCGTAAGAATCCCCGCGTCAGGAAGGCGCTGGTCGGCGTCAATGCAGCAGTCGTCGGGCTCTTGCTATCAGCCTTCTACGACCCTGTCTGGACCAGCGGGATTCTCTCTGTCTCGGACTTTGTTCTCGCCTTGCTGGCTTTCGGGCTGCTGGTTTATTGGAAAACACCACCATGGATCGTGGTGGCTGCAACCGGTGTGGGTGGCGCCATCATTTCTTATTTGTGAGTTATCGGAGAACTGATTTATTACACCCGAAGCAGGAGCGTCTCCAGGATTGACATTGGCCCGTGAGTCGCGGTAAAAGCCTTGCCTGTAGGCAACAATTTTATGCAGCAAATATAATCCACGGAGAAAAAGAATGAGCCATTCATCCAACAACATGATTCTGGATTTCACTGCACCATCGACATGCTCATGGGACGCTGTTGACGACCGCATCATGGGCGGAAGGTCCCTGAGTCAGCCACAGTATATCGACGGCGTTGGCTTACGTTTTTCCGGTGATGTCTCCTTCGAAAACAATGGCGGCTTTGCCTCGATCCGATCAAACACAGAGCAATATGATCTGTCTACTTACTCCGGCCTCACTCTCCGCCTGCGCGGCGACGGCAAAAGCTACAAGCTCAGTTTGCGTACAGATCACTTTTTCGACGGCGTCAGCTACCAGGCCACCTTCACCACAGGAAAAGACACCTGGCAAGAGATCACCCTGCCCTTTGCAGATCTTACCCCGACCCATCACGGCATCAAGCTTTCGACAGTTCCCCCTATGGACGCCGCCAAGGTAACAAGTTTCGGCCTGTTTATCTCCGATCGACAGGAAGGCCCCTTCCAGTGTGACATTGCCTGGATTAAAGGCGTAGTCTAAAAGTTTGCCGCAAAAACGCCACCGGGGCAAAACCCCGGTGGCGCCATCATTCTCGCCACTTTTCCCAGCGCCCCCTTCTGCAACAAATAACGAGGTATGTTAGGATAAAATCATGGTTCGAAGCGCACATTTGTTTCGTTGATTTTACAAGAAAGCCTGCTTGCGATGGAGGAGCCTATGCTTCGCCGAACATTTATAAAAACCTTATCAACGGGTGCCTTTATCTCCATGTGCGGTGGCCTTGGAACGGTTGGCAACCTGTTTGCACAAGATGCAGGTCAGATCAAGGTCTGGTCCGCCGCTAAAGGAACATTCATTATGGTCAGAAAAATAAATAAAACAGAGCAGGAATGGAAAGAAATTTTAACTCCCGTGCAATTTGACGTGACCAGGAAGCATGGTACAGAGCGTGCTTTTACCGGAGAATACGACAAGTTTTATGAAGCGGGTATTTACCAGTGTGTCTGCTGTGGCCAGGACCTCTTTCACTCGGAGCATAAATTCGACTCCAAAACAGGTTGGCCCAGCTACTACAAACCAATCGCAATAGAGAACATCGGCATATCAAAAGACCGCAAGTGGCTGATGGTGCGCAATGAAGTTCACTGCAGTCGCTGTGAGAGCCACCTGGGCCATGTCTTTGAAGACGGCCCGAAACCGACCGGGCTACGCTACTGCATCAATTCTGTGTCGCTTAAGTTTTCCAAGGCTTAGCCATACGAAATCTTAAATCTCTTTTTGTTAGTGAATCCGAAACATTACAAAGGCCGCCACGCGCAAATTGCGTGGCGGCCTTTGTGCCAGGAGGCAACCTGACTTTTGAACTTATTTGTCTTGTTTTTTAGAAGGTAAACGTCGCGGTTAGGCCGCCAACCATTTCACTGTCAATTGCCATTTTGGCGTCATCACTGATCCCCGATGAATAAAGGAAAGAAGGAGAGACAGAGAGTTGGTCTGTGATCGCGTATTCAGCACTGGCGCTCAGCTCGTAATTGTGCCAATCAGAATAATCACCGACGGCATAATCGCTCTCTTCATTGTAGCCGACCAGGGCGCCCAGACTCATGCTCAGATTCTCCATCAGGTCGAAAGAATGACCGATCGAAGCCGTATAGTACAAGCCATTTTCCTGGGCCTCATCCCAGTCATAGTAAACGGTCAGTGAAGGTTCGAGGATAGTCGACAGGCCCACAGTCAGGTAAAGCTCGTTGGTATCGTCAAGACCGTCGAGCATGTAGTAAATATTACCAACGCTGATCGAAACGAGGTCCGTGATATCACGCGAGTAGTCGATGATGAGATCATTCTCTGTCGCTTCACCGCTCTTGTAGCCCTCACCGCTGTCACTGCTCAGTTGAATGTTGGTCCAGTAGCTCAAGGTGAAAGCACCAGAGGTCAGGTCAACACCACCCTGGGCAACCGGTTCGCTACCACTGAGGTCAAAACCACGCCACAGGTATTTGTCATAGACACCGGCATAAACATCGCCTTCGACTTCGACAGCAGCCATAACAGGGGAGCTGACCACAAGGGCAGCAAGGACGATAACAATTAGAACAGATACCATTTTCTTCATTTTTTTCTCCTTAGGGTAATATTGAAAATTGCCAAAAAAATCCCGCGAGGTCGATTCCCCCGCGGGAAGAACGGACTATTTTAGTTCTGACGAACCGGCTTGGTCGCTGCACGCATTGCAGGCGAATCACCTAAGCCAGGAGCAGGGGTGCCCATGCCACCGAGGTGCACCGTTTGGAAATCAGGATAGGCTTCCATGCCGATTTCAGAGACATCAAGGCCGCGATACTCATCTTCTTCACTACAGCGGATACCGATGGTGTACTTGATGAGCAACCAGACGACCGAGGACGCAACCAGGACGAAGGCACCGGTTGCTGCAACACCGATGAACTGGGTCAGGAAGCTGGCTTCTCCGTCGGTGAAAGGAACCGCCATGGTGCCCCAGATACCGCAGACCAGGTGAACCGAGAGAGCACCGACGACATCGTCAATTTTAAGTTTGTCGAAGAAAGGAACAGCGAGCACAACCAGAACGCCACCGACAGCACCAATCAGGACGGCCGCCCCAAGAGATGGGGTCGCAGGACCGGCAGTAATGGAAACCAGGCCGGCAAGAGCGCCGTTAAGCCCCATTGTAACATCAACTTTCTTGTAAAGGATTTGCACCATGGCCATGGCAGCAATCATGCCGCCACAAGCAGCCAGGTTGGTGTTAACCATAACGTTACCCATCTCGATAGCGGAAGCAGCATCACCGAGAGCAAGCACCGAACCGCCGTTGAAACCGTACCAACCCATCCAGAGGATGAAGGTACCGAGAGTCGCCATAGGAATGTTGGAACCAGGCATCGGATTAACGCGACCGTCTTTACCGTACTTGCCTTTACGGGCACCGAGGATAATGGCACCGGTTAGAGCAGCCCAGCCACCGACAGAGTGAACGATTGTGGAACCAGCGTAATCAGCAAAACCCATCTCTGAGAGCCAACCGCCACCCCAACCCCAGGAGCCCTGGATCGGATAGATGATTCCGCAGAGGATGGCGCAGAAAAGCAGGAAAGACCAGAGTTTGATGCGTTCTGCCACACAACCGGAAACGATCGAGCAGGCTGCGCCACAGAAAACCATCTGGAAGAACCAGTCAGAGGAGGCAGAGTAACCGGCAGAGTAGTCACCGGCCAAAGCAGCAGCATCGTCAGCGGCCCAGAGACCAAAAGAACCGATAAAGCCACCATCAACACCAGCGTACATCAGGTTGTAACCGCAGAGGTAGAAGAGGATTCCAGCGATACCGAAGAGTGAGATGTTCTTCAAGCAAATAGTTGCAACGTTCTTGGAACGAACCAGGCCCGCCTCGAGCATGCCGAAACCTGCAGCCATCCACATAACCAGAATACCCATAACCAGGAAAGAAAAGGTGTTCAGGATAAATGTCATCTCCGAGACTGGAGCATCTTCGGCCAGGGCGAGTGCCGGTAGCATGAGCATCATACCGGTAATGAGAGCAATAAGTGACTTCTTCATGATAATTTCTCCTTATATCTTTTTTTATTAAAGCGATTCAGGACCATTTTCACCGGTACGAATCCGGATTGACTGTTCAACGTCGGTAACAAAAATCTTGCCGTCGCCAATACGACCAGTACAAGCTTCCTTCTGTACCGCCTCCACGATGGACGCAACCTGATCGTCAGCAACAACCAGATCAATCTTGATTTTGGGCAGGAAATCCACCTGGTATTCTGCACCGCGATACAGTTCGGTGTGACCCTTCTGACGACCAAAGCCACGAACCTCACTTACTGTCATGCCACTGATACCCAAATCGGTAATCGCATTTTTGACATCATCCAATTTGAATGGCTTGACGATACACTCCACTTTTTTCATCATGTTTCTATCTCCTTTCCAGAGTTAAAAATAAAAAAGCGCCTTAAGCTTCCGAAGATGGAAGTTTAAGGCGCCATTGCCTAGCAACTCGTATCGAGACGTCTTTGTCTCGTCGTTTGTGCTGATTATTTTACCGGATCACTTGTTGCGCTTTACCGTGTTCCGTGTCTGCTATCTTCTATAGCATCTGCCGTGCCAAAATTATTTTATCTTTTATTTCAGCAACTTAGAAACAAGGATCGAGGAAAATACCCTTATTATGCTCAATAATTAAACAGACTTGCACAGATTAAAAGCTCACTCCACGGGAAAACTGATACGAAACAGGGTACCCTCTCCCAGCTGGCTCTCCAGGGCAATCGTGCCACCATGTTCACGAATGATATTCTGACAGATGTAAAGCCCCAGACCGGTCCCTTCACCCTCAGGTTTCGTGGTAAAGAAAGGAGCAAAGACCTCCTCCTGAAGTTCAGGTGAGATACCGGGGCCAGTGTCCCTAACCTGCAGCTCAAGCATTCCTGTGGCATTAATGCCTGTCGTCACAGTAATTTTACCCTGACCCTGCATCGCATGGGCCGCATTCATCACCAGGTTGATCACCACCTGTTTGATTTTGTTCGGGTCAACTGTCAACACGGGGACTTCGCCGAATTCCGTGATGAACTCAATCGACTTACGCTGCAACTCAAAACGAAGCAGCTTCAATACTTCGACGATCAGGTCGTTCAAATTGACGATACGATTCTGCGTATCACGGCTACTGGAGAAAGACAGCAGCCCTCCGGTCAGATTCTTCAGCCGTTCAACTTCCATTTCGATCTTTTCAAGCATTTCCTCCTGAAAACTCGAGAGGGGTTTTTCTCGCTTCAAAAGTTCGGTGGCATAGGCCACCATGGCGAGAGGATTGTTGATTTCGTGGGCGATCCCGGTCGTAAGACGTCCCACCTCGGCAAGCTTCTCACTCTGAATCGTCTGATCCAACAATCGCTTGAACTCGGTAATATCCTCTACAATGACAACTACACCGATGACTTCTTCACTATTGTAAAGAGGGGTCAAGCGGCGCTTCTGGAAACGGTTGGTACCATCCAGTTGACGATGCAGAAGACGCAGCTTTGCCTTGGTTCCGCTTTGCAGAACCTGGTTAAGCCTGTCAACAACACCTTCTTTTATCAAATTAGGGAAAAGCTCCACGAGCTTTGAGCCTACCGCTGTTTCCGCATCGACACCGCTCATCTCAACCATGCGCTGATTCCACGAGGTAATCACCAACTCTGCATCAACAGTGTAGACGCCAAGGTTGACGCTCTTCAGAATCCGGTCGTTGAATTCGTGTAACTGGCGATAACCATCTGTCATTTTCCTGAGACGATCATAGAGCTTGGCATTCTCTATGGCGATTGCTGCCTGCCGACCCAGAATCATCAGCGGTTCGATATCGCTGTGGGAAAACGCACCCGGATGCGGGCTCTCAACGTTGAGCACTCCAACCAGCTTGTTTTTGCTGATCAGAGGAACAGCCAGTTCACACTGGGCGCCGGGAATACCGGGAACGTAATCGGGGAGTTTTCGGACATCCTCAACCAGGATGGGCTTTTGGACTTCAGCGGTACGACCCATAACACCTTGGCCAATCATGATCGGGCCCATCGCTTCTTCGGTATAACCAAAAGCCGCAGCAGCAACAAGGTGCAGGCCATCATCATCAAGCAGACGTATAATAGCATTCTCGAAGCGAAACACATCGCGTGCGACCCTTAACAGAGAATCTAGCAATTCTTCTATATCGGTCGTCGAGGCGAGCTCCTGGCCAATTTCAATCAGCGCATTCAGTAACCGCCCTGATTTTTGCTCAGAGACATTTGGCAAGTTTGCAGTCATCATCGTACAGATCATTAACGCATAAGCCATGCCATTTATGCCACCGCAAAAAACACAATGAAATCAAGTCCTTTAAAGAGGGTGTTTCGGGATGGCCGGAAAGCCTGACTTTTTAGAAGCATTTCATGCCAGCTTTTTAAGCATAATCTTTTTGTTCTCGTCGGGTTTATCCTTGAGTTGCGCAAGCATTTTTCCTATACTGAAAACGTATTGAGTTATTCATCCTGCTCTCTGCCCTGTATGTGTGGTTGCTATACCCACGCGGAATATTTTTCAATCGGGAAGGTTCTTGTGAAAGTGGTGTGCCAGCCTGCCTCGAAGCAGGACGCCTGAAGCGTTCACCGTTCCCCCCACCTAGTTGACCGTCGTCGTGAGGTCACGAACCCACGGCAGGCGTGGAGGGCAAAAGAAAAGACGTCGGGAATCCGGCGTCTTTTTCTTTCATAAAAGGGGGCACTGATTCCCCTTCGCCACACATCTGCCCCATGCTATCCTTGCCTGGATCTTTCGGAAGGTTTTTATGACGACTCTTGAGAATGCCGACATCCATCGCGTGACCATTGATAACCGGGAATTTGTCCTGGTTGGCACGGCGCACATCTCCCAAGAGTCCGTTGACACGGTCAACGTGGTTATTCGGGAAGAGAACCCGGACACAGTTTGCGTTGAGCTGGATGAGCAGCGCCACAGGGCCTTGAGCAACCCGCGCCATTGGGAATCACTCAACCTGGTCCAGGTGCTCAAGCAGGGGCAAGCGCCCTTCTTGTTGGCAAACCTCGCCCTGGCCTCATTTCAGAAACGTATGGGGCTGCAGACGGGCGTCAAACCGGGCGCAGAACTGGCGGCAGCGGCAGCAACAGCGCAAGAGTTGGGGAAAGACCTGCAGCTGGTCGACCGAGAGATTCGCACAACCTTGTTGCGAGCCTGGCGCAAAGCAGGGCTCTGGAAAAAGATGACTCTCCTCTCGACTCTTCTCGCCAGTATGTTCGACTCCCAGGAACTCAACGAAGAAGAACTCACCAAACTGCGTCAGACGGATACCCTTACAGCCATGCTCGATGAAATGGCGGACGTGTTGCCGACCGTTAAAACGATCTTGGTTGATGAACGCGACACCTTCATGGCTCACAAAATCTTCAAGTCACCGGGAGAAAAGGTCGTTGCGATCGTCGGTGCGGCTCATATGCCGGGAATTCTCAAGAAGCTGGGGCAGGATTTTTCCACTGAAGAGATCGATGAACTTTCTGTTGTTCCGGCAAAGACGTCATTCTCGAAAGTACTACCCTGGTTGATCCCGGCGATCGTCATCGCACTGTTTGTCGCAGGCTTCATGACCGGCAACACCGAACAACTGGCTGACGCAGCCATTGCATGGGTTCTCGCCAACGGGGTGCTCTCTGCACTGGGAGCCTTGATTGCCTTGGGGCACCCGCTGACGATACTGGCAGCCTTTATTGCCGCCCCGATCACCTCGCTCAACCCAACCATCGGCGCCGGTTTTGTCACCGGCCTGGTGCAGGCCTTTATCGCCCCTCCGCAGGTCAAAGATATGGAACATGTCGCCGAAGACATCTCGGCTATCAGTGGTTGGTGGAAGAACCGTCTGACCAGAGTTCTGTTGGTCTTTTTATTCTCTTCGCTCGGCTCCGCAATCGGCACCATGGTCGCCTTCGGTTGGCTCAAAGACCTTTTTTAAAATCGCACACACAAACCAGATAGAAATTACCGCCAAATTTTTTTTAACGCAGAGCTAAAGCAACAAAGCAGGACGACCCAACCATCTTTCACCACAGAGTCACAGAGGACACAGAGACAAACAAAGTCTCTCTATGCTTTCTCTGTGTCCTCTGTGACTCTAGTGAGAGAATCGAACGGGTGGCAAATAGACACTATTAACGAAGCAAGTTCCGTGGAATTAGGCCCAATCATTTGATTTAAAATCTATTTTTTCACCAGGCGCATACCGATATTCACTTCCAAATGGTCGATCACACGGTAGGCAGGCTCGGTGAGGGCCACATCCAGATCAAGATCCCGAAAGTAGACATCACGCCTGAAATGGGTCAACCCTTCCGGGGAAACCCAGGCTGTCCAGTACTGGATATGTACTGGCAAAGGTTTGATCGGAACCTGTTCCGGGGTCGTCGCTTCGAAAAGTTCTTGCAGACGCTCTGCTCCAAGTTCATTCTCCAGCAGGTAATAAGCAAGTTCTCGTGGTCTTTCGACCCGGATACAGCCAGAGCTGAAGGAACGGACATTGTTGCTGAACAAATAGGTCTCGTTGGTATCGTGCAGATAAACGTTGAACCTGTTGGGAAACATGAATTTCACACGCCCCAAAGGATTCCACGGTCCTGGCTCCATGCGCAACAGGCCCGGGAAAGTCTCCGCCTCAACAGTGTCCCAATCGATCCCCTCTGTATCGACAAACGCCCCCTTCTCCTGCCGTGAAAGAATCCGAAAATGCTTTTCTTCGAGATAAGCAGGATTGCGCTTTATCTTTGGCAGTTTGTCTTCCCTGAGGATCGTCGGAGGGACAGTCCAGTAAGGAGCAAACTCGAGATATGTCATACGTGAAGAGAAGACTGGGGTCTTGCGGTACCGGGTTCCGACGATCACCGGCATCTGCAGCACTATTTCGTCATCCTCAACGACCTTAAGCGAAAAGTCGGCAACATTCACCCTGATATGGCGCTTACCAAAGCTTTTCGGCATCCAGCGCCATCGCTCAAGATTCAATTCAATCTGACGAATCCGTTCTTCAACGGGAATATTCAGAGTTTCCAAGGTTTTAGGACCGACCACTCCGTCATCGACCAGCCCATGCCTGAATTGAAAGAGGCGTACCGCCTCTTCCGTTTCGGCATCGTAATCAGTCGTCGTGGTCACGGATTCGGCAAGATCTCCGGTTTTCAACAAGAGCGTGCGTAATAAAGGCAACCTTTCATCGTGACCGCCAGGACGAATTGATGCACCGGAAGGAATCTCGGGCCAGCCGCCGAGAGCAGAGAGCTCCTGATACTGTTGAAGAGTGTCAACCAGAAGGCGATAACCTTCATGAGGAGGGCTCAAGCCTTCAAGAACCTGCTCCATGCGATGGCTCCTGGTCGCATAATCAAGCAGCTTTAACAGGTCAGCCTTACGTCGTCTGGCACGCCAGTCAACATGGGCCAAGGCTGGATCGACCTGCCCTTCAACCATATGCGTAGCGTAAGTCAGAAAAGCTTGAGAGAGGAAAAGATCCAGAACGGCGCGATTGGCAGGGGCTAGAGGCAGGCTGTGCCGCGCAAAATCAGTTTGAATACGAAGCAAGCCCTCCAGTTCAGTCAGCAGGTATTCATTGCCACATAAGCCGAGTACGCCAGCATTGCGTAGATATTCAAGTAAAATCCCTGCTTCAGGCCTGAGTCGCCAGCCATCAAACCAGACCGGCTGATATTCTCTTTTTTCATAAAGCTTGGCAATCTGATCGTGGGAAAGTAACCGTGAGACATTGACCAGCGAGGTCGGTGAAGAGTTCCTGTTTTCCAGAAGGATTTGTATCTGTTCCCTGTTCTCATTGTCAAAAAGCGCATCAATGCCAGACACCTGACCGGCAACAGCCGGCAGCGCCCAGAGAAAAACAAAAGTCATCGACAACAGGATTTTTAACATTGGTGGCCCCCCAGACACCTTAACGTCCCTTCAATATGCTCCCGAGGCATAGACAAGAGAAATCTTTTGACAAAAGCATCGCGAAAACAATCTTGCCTTCCAGTTCATTATACCTTCTTCTCAATATGTTGCTCGTAGATCTTTGACAAGAAGTCGAGTCTCCAAGATGATGCCAACTTGCACCCAGCCTATGGCGAGGATATGATGGCAACCTGATAGATATTTACGCTAAGAAAAAATTCATCCAAGACATTTTTCAGACGAAAGCATATGAATTTCTGGCAAGGCTTTACCATCGTTACATTTGTCCACCTTTTGGCCGCAGCGTCTCCCGGGCCCGATTTTGCCCTGGTGACAAGACAATCCCTGCTCCATGGACGGACAGCTGGAGTCCTTACAAGTCTGGGTGTTTCACTCGGACTTGCCATACATATCTTTTATTCTGCCGCTGGCCTGGCAGTCGTCGTTTCACACTCAGTCGAATGGATGGTGGTCGTCAAACTGGCGGGTGGAAGTTACCTGATATATCTGGGGATTAAAGGGTTACGAGCCAAGCATCACTCAGCTGACAATAACCAGGAAATTCCGCTAGCGACGAACAACTCGGCTTTTCGCATGATTTCAACAGGTTTTTTCTGTAATGCCCTTAACCCCAAAGCACCGGTATATTTCCTCTCACTCTTTACTGTGATACTCTCACCGGAAATTCCTTTACTGAATCTGGCGATCTATGGTGTCTGGATCATGGTGTTGCAAATGCTCTGGTTTGCCTCCCTGGCCTGTTTTTTCACCAACACTGCTATTCGTCAGAGGGTTGTGAAGCTCGGCCACTGGATAGACCGCACCTTTGGCGTGGTGATGCTGGCTTTGGGCCTACAGGTCATAAACTCTATTAGATAACTGAAACAGGTCGTTATGCTCTCCAATGAAACCTTTTCGGCTTTTTTTCTTGCCTCTACCCTGCTCGCCATTGCACCGGGACCGGATAACGTTTTCGTGCTTACACAATCTGCCCTGCATGGCAAACGTTCCGGGCTGGTCGTTGTCTTCGGCTTGTGCACAGGTCTTCTCGTTCACACCGCAGCCGTGGCTTTCGGCGTCTCTGTTATTTTTCAAGCATCAACGCTCGCGTTTGCACTCTTAAAGATCATTGGCGCCGGCTACCTGGTTTACCTGGCCTGGCTGATTTTTCGCGCTACACCGGAACAGATCCGCATGCAATGCGGCCAGCAGAAGAGCCTGGGAACACTCTATCGCCGCGGCATCATCATGAACGTGACCAATCCGAAAGTGTCGATCTTCTTCCTCGCTTTTCTACCGCAATTTGCAGACCCTGGTCGAGGCCCAATCAGTCTGCAGATGGTTGCCCTCGGTGGGATATTCATTACCGCAACCATTTTGGTGTTCGGCGCAATGGCCCTGATTGGTGGCGCTCTGGGTGAGTGGCTCAACCGCTCCGAACGTGCGCAAAGGGTCATGAACTGGACTGCGGGAACGATCTTTGTCGGCCTCGCCTTAAAGCTGGTTACTGCGGAGAGATAAGATGACTCTGCAAGCAACTTTCAAGCCGATCGGCGAGATCGTTACACCATACAAGACGCTCGCTGATTGTCCCAGGAACATCGACCCGAACGGGCCACCCTGCGAGTTGGTTTTGAGGGATGAGCTACGCGATGGCCTGCTCGGCCTGGCAGCCGGGCAACGCATTCTGATCCTCTACTGGCTTGAACACGCGGAACGATCTTCCATCCGCCAGAATTCACGTCGAACCGGAGAACTCGCTGGGGTCTTTGCGCTGCGGACACCGAATCGCCCTAACCCAATCGGTGTTGCAGTCTTGCCGATCGAACAAATAATTGACGGCGTTATTACCGTCCGCGGACTCGACTGCCTCAACGGTACGCCATTGCTGGATATCAAACCCGCTATGTCAGGTGAATAAATTTACCTGACTCAGGACTGAGACTCATATGGACTGGAAAAGTTTTTTTGACCGCCTCGGCATGAACGGTACCCGCTGGCAGTGGCGCATGATGAAATGGGAGCGTAATTTACGCAGCATCATGCAGGGCAACACGTCAGGCGGCACCTGGTCGGTTTCCAAAATCCTGATCGGCATCAACCTCCTCCTCTACGGGCTTATGGTCGCACAGGGAGTCGGCGGGGGGCTGGGCCTTGGTACCATCATGAACCCAGGCGGTTATCTTCTGATCCATTCAGGCGCCCAGTACTGGCCCCTGGTTCTTTCTGAGGGCGAGTGGTGGCGCTGCATCACTTACGCCTTTGCCCACGGCGGCCTGATCCACCTTGGCTTCAACATGATGGTCCTCTACCAGATTGGGCCGATGGTCGAAGAGGAGATCGGCACTGTCCGCTTTATCATCCTTTACGTTCTCACCGCCTTAACAGCGACCTTCGCCGGCTTCGGTTGGCAAATCATTTACATCAAGCAATGGGTTCCGGTGGTCGGCGCCTCCGGGTCGCTCTTCGGCCTGATCGGTTTTGCCATCTCCTACTTTCACCGCGTCGGCGGACCCATGGCGCATAATTACCGTAATCACATGCTCCGTTGGGCAGCCATTGCCTTTGTCTTCGGACTGCTGATGGGCGCCGACAACGCCGGCCACCTTGGTGGTGCGGTCGGTGGAGCCCTGTTCGGATTGGTCCTGCCAATCGGTGTTCGTGGAAGACAAGCTCTCCGACAATTTTTCAATGTTCTGGGCATAATTTGCATCGTTGCAACGGTGGCAAGTATTCTGATAATGATCAGCGGCTGGATATTTTAGACTGGGGACTGGGGACTGGGGACTGGGGGCTGAGAAGCTGACATACGTTTAAGAGGAAGACAATGGCAAAAGAAAAAACTCCCGTTACCGCAGCGATTCGCCTGCTCAAGCAGTCCAAGGCGGAATTCACTCCACACCTCTACAACTATGAGGAACGAGGGGGCACCACCGTCTCAGCCAGGGAACTCGGTGTCGACGAGCACCAGATCATCAAAACCCTGGTCATGGAAGATGATCAACGAAAACCTCTCATTGTCTTGATGCATGGAGACCAGGAAGTCTCCACAAAGGAACTCGCCAGACGTGTCGATGTTAAATCAATCACTCCCTGCAATCCTGATATTGCACTGAAGCACACCGGCTACCAGGTTGGCGGCACGTCCCCTTTTGCCACCAGAAAGACAATACCTGTTTACATGGAAGAAACGATTGCCACTCTGCCCCGCATTTACATCAATGGTGGCAAGCGTGGTTTTTTGGTGAGTATGACACCACAGTGCGCAATTGATTTATTGCAACCAACCCTAGTTGAGGTCGGGATAAAGAAGTCGCTTAAGGGTTAAAGTGTTTCCTTGCACCTTTAACCTTGCACCCTGAGCCAAAAGGAGAGAATCATGCCTCTTTCAGAACGTTTTGAGAAAGCCGCCGAGGCCATTAAATCTGCCAAAGCCATGATCGTGACCTCTGGCGCAGGGATGGGGGTTGATTCCGGCCTGCCCGACTTCCGTGGCGACCAGGGCTTCTGGAACGCCTATCCGATGTACGCGCATCTCGGCATCAGCTTCATCGACGCTGCAAACCCAAGCAACTTTGAAGGGGACCCGGCTTTCGGTTGGGGTTTCTACGGTCATCGCACCAACCTCTATCGTGAAACAGAGCCTCACCATGGTTTTCAAATGCTGCAGGATTGGGCTGCGGAGTACGGTCAGGACAGTTTCGTTGTCACATCCAATGTCGATGGCCAGTTTCAGAAAGCCGGCTATCGTGAAGATCAGATTCTCGAAGTGCATGGCTCGATCAACCACCTGCAGTGCCTCACACCCTGCTGCAATGATATCTGGGACAACAACGAAGTCATCCCTGTAGATTTTGACAGTATGCGCGCCCAGCAGGTTCCACAGTGCCGTCATTGCTCACGCCCTGCCCGGCCGAACATCCTCATGTTCGGTGATTATTCGTGGCTCTCGGACCGCACCCGTGGTCAGGAGATGCGCTTCGACAGTTTCTTGAACGAACATCATCATGCACCGATCGTGGTCATCGAGATGGGTGCCGGGACCTCTATCCCGACCATCCGTTACATGAGCGAACGCATCGGGCAGCGCAATGCTGCCACGGTCATTCGCATCAACCCAAGGGAGTCGCATATCGCAGGTGGCCATACTTCCCTGCCATGCGGCGCGTTAGAGGGACTGGAGGGGATAGATGAGTTTCTTTAACGCGTAAAGAAAAAGTTGCTGGATTGATTTTAAAAAGGCACTGAAAACCGTGCATATTTTGCATGAACTGGCCCGAAATGATTTAAATTTCCATCAGCACCGGAATAAACAAAGGGTCACAAACACACAGAGTGCAAACATAAACATTTGATTACTCTAGTCTTTTTTCAACTCCCCTCCAACCTGATACGTTCTTCCACACAAAGCGAATAAAAAAGGAACAGCTTTTGCTCTTTAACAGATCATTGGCAAACTTTTTTAGAGACTCCGAACGGGAATGGTCGCTTTCAATCAGGAGGATGTCATGGAAAAGAGACCTGTCGACATTTCGAACCTGCAAGACCTGATCTTTGAACGCCGGCAGATTGTCGCCTTACTCGAAAACCAGGAACTCTGGCTTCAGATACCCCTTGTCCATCGCTTTGCCATTGTCGAATCAAGTGAGTTCATGATCTTGATGGGGGAAGCCTTTACTGCTGAGACACGCTACATCCTGGAAAGTGAGGTTGAAGCGATGATGGCAATTATCCATTAAGCCAAAGTCAGCCAGCGAGCATTCCGATTCAGACGCTCTTCTGGGTAAATCATAAACACAAAAGGGCCGGAGTTTTCACTCCGGCCCTTTTGTGTAACAACCAACTTAGATTACTTATGGAAGCCCTTGGCACCTTTCGCTGCCCAATCCTTATCACGGCTGGCATGACAACTCAGGCAGGCATAATCAAGAGTGACAAAGTTCTTGGCAAATGTCGACTTCTTGCCATTCTCTTCAATCGTCTTAAACATATCGGCTTTAGGGTCGGAGTTGATTTTGAAGATGTGTGTACGAACATCACCAATATAACTCGCTACGCTGATCGCAGACTTACTCGCTTTTGGCATGTGGCACTCAACACAACGCGTACCCTGCTTTCCATGGATGTTTTTGGCGTAACCAGTAGCAATTTCACTATGGCATTCAGCACAATTGTTTTTGGCATTAATGGCCCGGTCATGAGGATTGTGGCACTCGGTACAAGACAGGTCTTTATGAACACCGGCCTTCAGCTCGTTGATCTGCTCATGGTGTTTGATGAAACCGCCACTCGCAGGAGGTAGTGGGTCCATACCGCCACGCTGGTGACATTTGCCACAGGCTTCAGCGGTGCGATCGATAACAATCGTCTTCTTGCTCGGCTTCTTGATGTGATCTCCACCTGCGCCGTGACACTCTTCACAACCAATGCCATCTTCTGCCCAGGTTCCGATCATCCCTTCCAGGCCATCCTGATGCCCTTCTGCGCTGTAAGCGGTCATGTGACAGGGACCGCATTTGTAAGGCTTCTTCTCGCCCTTGTGGTAAAAGGACCAGCTGCCATCCTCTAAGTTGTACTGGGTCTTGGCCTCTGAGCCATCCTTGGCAGTCGTAACGATGTAGCCTTCATTATCGATAAAGCGTGCTTTTTTGTTAGCGCCACCGATCACATAGCTGACATCATCCCAACTGTATCCGGGAGGAAGCGGCAGCTTCGCGTAACGAGCTTTCTCAACCTTACGGAGCTTCCATGGATGGCCGCTGGCCTGCCATAAGTTGAATTGATCAGCATGACAGCTGAAACACTTTTCGGAACCGACGTAATCGGTTGCACTGGCCGGAACGGCCAAACCGATACAGACGACAAGAGCGAGAGTAAACTGCAGCAAGGTCTTCATGGTGTCCTCCTGTTAGGATGGGAAGGGATATCTAGTGAGCTACTATGAAAGCAAAACCCGTTCCGATACTTTACCAAACAGGTGTGTAAATACAACAACGCCCCGCAACATAAGTTGCAGGGCGGATTAAAAAATTTACATCGAGACGAATGGTCAGGGAATTTGGCGGCAAGACTAACGGCAAAGAGCTGTGTACGTCTCGTGCCATACGTTAAATGGCCAAAGTCCCTATCTTTCCCGTAACTTAGACAACAACCGCAGGAGTTCAAGATAGAGCCAGGCCAGGGTAACAACCAGCCCAAACGCCGCATACCACTCCATGTATCGAGGCGCGACACCATGCCCTCGTTCAATAAAATCAAAATCGAGAACAAGGTTCAATGCGGCAATAACAACCACGAAAAGGCTGAAAAGAATCCCCATGGGGCCAGATTCATGGATCACAGGCATATTCCAGCCAAACATACCACCAACCATACTAATCAGGTAAACCACGGCAATGCCGCCGGTAGCGGCAAACACGCCAAGCTTGAAATTTTCCGTCGCCCTGATCAGGCGGGTTTTGTAGGCTAATAAAAGAGCGAAGAGTGTACCGAAAGTCAGGCCAACAGCCTGGATAACAATACCCGGGAAACGGGCTTCAAAGAATGCAGAGATCCCCCCCAGGGCCAGGCCTTCCAAGACAGCATAAATCGGTGCAGTTTTCGGTGCCCAGGTGGCTTTAAAGATGGTGATCATGGCAAACACAAGGCTGCCGATGAGCCCACCGATCATCCAGGGTTGTACTGCTGCAGGGCCCTGATTGTAGAACAGGTTCCAGGAATAACTGGCACCGATCACAACAAGTGCGAGCAGAGCAATGGTTTTATTCACCGCGCCCTGCAAAGTCATGGTTTCAGCTCCGGAAATCGCCTGGCTGAAAACGCTTTCTTTCATCATTGGATTGGACGTGCGCATTTTACTTCCTCGTTATAAGTTATTTGGGAGGTGATTTGACTAACGTCATTGGCGCTGCCGCGTTAGCTGTTTCACCCGAAGAGGTTGTCTGTTCGAATAAAAAAGCCGGGAAAGAACCCGGCTTTTTTATCAGCATGGATGAACGTTGCTGCTGCCGGCGACTCTCGGTTTCTGATAACGCTTCATTCGTTCCTCCTTGTCAAAATTCTGAATCAGGACACAGGTCATTCTACCCTGCTCTCATAAAGCTTACAAGCCCAACTCGCTGTCTATCCCCTGCATCGCCAGCAAAGAGAGATCACAGAATTCTGCAAGCGGGACGCCGCCCACCTCGCATTCGCGGATAATGTCCCGATTTGCACCGGCAGCAAAGGCCTTTTCCTTGATCCGTTTGCGCACCGACTTCGGCTTAACGCTGGCCAGCTTTTTATCAGGATAGACGAGCGCTGTAGCGACGATCAACCCGGTGATTGTCTCTCCTGCTGCCAGCAGATGTTGAAATTGTGTACTGCGCCGCTCCCCTGGATGAGCCTGTTCATTGTGCAGACGGATCGCCTCGATGATCTCTAAGTCGACACCTTTCTCTTCGAGGATACGTGCTGTTTCGCGGGTGTGGACACCAAGATCCGTATGTGATTCGGCATCCAGGTCGTGAAGCAAACCAGCCAGCCCCCACTTTTCTTCGTCTTCGCCGACATGCTCCGCCAGTGCCTTCATAACGGCTTCTGCTGCCAGACAGTGGTTGATCATATTTGGGCTTTTGAGATGCTGCTTGACCAGTTCAAAAGCTTCCTCGCGGGTGATTCCGTAGCTCATAGATACTCCATGTAACAGGTTAAAGGATAAAGGTTAAGGGTAAAAGGATAGCCCTCAGCCCTGCACCCTTAACCCTTAAACCTTTACCTATAATCACTTCTTAGCGTTCTGAATCGCTTCATAGGCTTCGTTGATTTCACGGAACTTTTCCTCCGCAAACTTAGTGAAATCTTCAGGAAGCCCTTTGGAAACGATTTTGTCTGGATGGTATTCGCTGACGAGTTTGCGATAGGCCTTTTTAACAGAACTCAGATCGGCATCATCTTCCAGACCAAGGACAGCATAGTGATGTGAGAGACTGCTGACAAATTGACGCTTCACCGTTTCGAAAGCACCACTTTGCAAACCGATCAGAGGGGGAGCGGCACGCAGAAACTTCTCCTCAGCGGGATGAAGGACGCCATCAGCCAGAGCTATGGTAAAGAGCATTTCGTAGAACATTGTCCGGAGTTGTGGTTCGGCTTGAAAAACCTGGCCGAATTGGCGGGCATAGTCCTCAAAGGGGGTCGCATTGTCCTTCGCCTCGTTAAAAACGCCCATGGCAAATTGCTGATGAACCTGATCGAGACGAAGCTTATCGGACATAAAACTGCGCACAGCACTTATTTCATCTTCGCAGACCCGACCATCAGCTTTGGCCATCTTGCCTAGCATGGCAAATGTCGCCGTAAAGAAAACAGCCTGACGCTGCTCCTTTCCGGTCATACGACCAGACTCAACGATACCGGCACGGGCCTTGTCATCAATCAGTGCATGCCCGAGCGATACTCCTATCAACGCACCGATAGGGCCACCCATCATAAAGCCAACACTTCCTCCCATTATCTTGCCAAACCAGGACATGACTCAATCTCCTTATCGTTATCGGATCAACCGCGGACATCATTCATTGTTAGCATTTTCGTTGAAACGACGGGCATGTTAACACGTCAAAAACTTCATCGCCATAGCAACCGGACATCCAAAAGACTGCCCCAGTTATTATTACATGATTTTGAATAGCTTAGCTCTTGTGACAGCTGTGGGCATTATACATCATCAGATATGGTTTAATGACTACAGGAGTCAATGGCAAATCATCCCGGAGCCCCGGAAGCCTATGAAAACAAAGAGATTTTACATTTCTAATCTCACTGACAAGAGGTTGAAATCATTACCGTTCGGCTTCATTATCTGACAAAAAAAGATCATTCTAGTCAACATTGACAAAATATAACCATTATTGGCATATCACTTGCTTTTTGTTTAGTTAGTTCATTTTTATGATTCTCGGGGGAGAACGTAAGGGATATAGATGCTCCAGAAACTTATCATTATCGTTTTGCTCGCTCTCTTCACCAGTGCCTGTGCGCAACAGGCTGCATTTGTCTCTACTCCTCCTGGAGCACAGGTGTTTATCGATGGTGAAGAAATTGGAGTAACTCCCTGCGCCTTCAATTACAAGTTGAGCACAACAGAGAGTCATAACGTCAAGATCAACAAGCAAGGTTACAATCCTGTTGAGTTTGTCGTGGTTGCTGACGAGGTTGATACAAACGCACGGAACAGTTGGGTGGCTGCAGGCGCCGTATGGAGCCCGCTCTGGCTGGGGACCATCTTTACCAAGAAGCTCAAAGACATCTACGATTTTGCATTGCTGGCTGAACCGGCACAGATGACAGCGTCAGCAGAGCAGATCACAATAGAGCCAGAACTGTAACCAGGAGCAACCCCAATCCAATTAAAAAAAGACCTGCTTCGAAATGAAGCAGGTCTTTTTTTGTCTCAAAACGTCCAGATTCTATTTCATGGCAGAATTGTCAATCTTTAGAATCTATCTCTTCACCCGCCGGCAACAATCAGTGCAACTCGGCAAACTGCTGCTGCACCTTGGTGACTTCCGAGGACACTGCGATCATTGCGTCGACACAGCCCTTATCCAATTTGTCAATAGACAGGAGCTGCAGCATTGCAAAAGCGTGTTCATTGGACCAGGGCTGCTTATAGGGTCGTTGTGTCGTCAGGGCGTCAAAGATGTCACTGACAGAGGTGATTCTTGCCGCCAGTGAAATTTCTTCACCACGTAAGCCATGGGGATAACCACTACCATCCATCGCTTCGTGATGCAACTCGGTCATCTCTCTCAGATAATCGATATATGGCAGCTCTTCAAAACCAAAATTTCTGATCAGGTCATCGACGATCTGCCGGCCAACCATGGTGTGCCTGTTCATGACTGCCCGTTCCTCCGAATCCAGACGGGTCTTTTTTTGCAGGATACTATCGGGAATACTTATTTTGCCAACATCATGCAGAGGTGAAAAGAGCGCGATCTGCTCAATTTGCTCGTCATCCAGGTTCGCGGTCCCCTGATTAACCAAAGAACGTGCTATGAGGCGGGAGTAACGAGACATACGCTCAAGATGGGTCCCCGTTTCAAGATCATGCTTTTGCACCATACTGACAGATGTCCTCATGGCAGCAGTCAAAGCTCGGGCTGAGGCAAGATCATTAAGGATCATCTCTGAAATCAGGTGAATGACAATTTCAACCTGCTCCAGGACACGTTCCCGGAAATAGCCGTTGTGCAAGGAATTCAGGAAAACAAAACCGGCCAATTCCTTGTTATGGTACATCGGATGAGTATAGCTGGAAGCAAACCCATGGCCCACGATAGCGCGGGAATGGGCTGCATCATGATCTTCATAGACTCTCAAGTCACTGACAATGCGCGGCGTCGCGTCCAAAGCAATCTTGTGTAGGGTAGAGCCTTCCTTCAAAATGACTTCGTAATTACTGAGGGGGCTTCCTGTGGAAGGTGAAGCCAGAAAAGTGGCTAAGGATTGTGTCTTGATGTCATAGAGAGCAATACTGATACGGTCGATGCCAGGGCAGCGTTTTTTCAGGACCTCGTGAACAACGGCCAACTTCTCCTGATAAGTAGAAGCTGTTTTCAATTCGGCCAAAGGGTCTTCTCGGAAAACGATATTGGACATTAACATCCCCTGCCTTTAATTAGCAATTACTTATATTCTACCTTTCATAAAGCCGATTGCAATGGAATTTCTTGCGCAACTCTGATTCGATCGTCAACCTGAGAAAAAATGCTTCCATAACACAAAACATTGTTCAACGCAGAGCCGCAACCAGGAATAGGCGCCTTTGGACGAAAGCGCAGTGGAAAAGCCCTTAAAACTTTTAAATGGCTCAACTCTTACCTTTGCTCTCTGCGTCTCCACGTCTATGCGTTAATAATATAGTCTGAATTTGCCTTGCTTTGGTTTTGGTTATATCCAAACAAAAAAGGCTGCCTCCGACTGGAAGCAGCCTCTATGTCATCTGCTCTTTGATTGATTAGTTAAGAAGTTCTTCAATGTCCGTATATTGAATACGGAAAGCTTCCGCAACACCAGCATAGGTCACCTTCCCTGCAACAACATTCAGGCCGGCCCTGATGCCCGAATTGTTGCGAGCCACCTCCTGCCAACCTTGGTTCGCGATCTTTACGGCGTAAGGAAGGGTCGCATTGGTCAGAGCCACAGTCGATGTCAGGGGAACGGCCCCGGGCATATTAGCGACACAGTAATGAACGATACCATCAACTTCAAAGGTCGGCTCGCTGTGAGTGGTCGGCTTGGAAGTTTCAAAGCATCCGCCCTGATCAATCGCCACATCCACCAGCACCGCTCCGGGCTTCATGGTTTTAAGCATTTCCCGGGTCACCAGCTTCGGAGCTTTGGCACCATGCAAGAGGACTGCGCCAATAACCACATCAGCTTCCTGAACAAGCTCTCGAACCGTCGCCGGAGAAGACATAATCGGGAAACAGTTTTTCGGCATCACTTCAGAGAGATGGCGCAGACGATCAAGGCTGGTATCAAGCAGGTAGACCTTGGCACCCAAGCCACAAGCCATCTGGGCGGCATGGGTACCAACCGTACCGCCACCGAGAACAAGAACGGTTGCCGGTTGGACACCAGGGACACCACCCAACAGGATGCCACGGCCTCCCTGGGTACGTTCGGCATACTTTGCCGCTTCCTGGGCGGCCATACGTCCAGCAACCTCACTCATAGGTGTCAAGAGAGGTAAGCTGCCATCTGAGCCGACGATTGTCTCGTAGGCAATACAGACCGCGCCGCTGTCAATCATCGCCCGGGTCAACTCCTCGGATGCTGCAAAATGGAAATAAGTAAAAACGATCTGACCTTTACGAATAAATGCGTATTCTGAAGGCTGTGGCTCTTTTACATGCATCACCATCTCTGCGCTAAGATAAACCTCCTCAGCAGTCGCCGCGATCGCCGCTCCGGCATTAACATAATCTGCATCGCTGAAACCACTGAAGACTCCGGCTTGAGTCTCTACCAGGACCTCATGGCCGTGTTCACGCAAAACTTCAACACCTGCAGGGGTCATGCACACCCTGTTTTCTGCCACCTTGATCTCTTTAAGAACACCAACAATCATAAGGACACTCCTTCATAGCGCTTCGTTGATTTGTCTGTATATGCTGAAGTTTATCATCAACGCCGGTAAATTTTCTTGCAAACTATCAACAATACACCTACTTATTGAAATATAATTTCAAATATTTAGATTAAGGGAGCACATTGTGCCAAACATAAATTTAGACGCCATAGATTGTTCTATTCTTAATAAGTTACAGAAGAATGGCAGACTGTCAAACGTACAACTTGCCGAAGAGGTGGGGTTGTCTGAATCTGCATGCCTGCGTCGCGTCAAGATTCTCGAAGAGAGCGGGATCATCGACCGTTACGTCATGCTGATCAACCAGAGCGCTATCGGCAAGCCGGACAATGTCTTTGTCATGGTCAGCCTGGACGGTCAACAAAACGAAAAGCTGGCAGCCTTTGAAGCGGAGGTCTCCAAAGTCGCAGAGGTGATGGAATGCTACCTGATGTCAGGGGCCTTTGACTATCTACTGCGTGTTATTACCAGGGATAATGCCGATTACGTACGTGTCCACAACAAGCTGACCAGCCTGCCTGGAGTCCTGCGGGTGCAATCGTCGTTTGCCTTACGAACGGTTCTGGGTAAAACAGAGATGCCTTTGGACGTGAGGAGATAATTGATGAATTTATTCAGTTCATCATCACGTTCATGATCCTCTAAAGAGTCATGAAACGCGGGAAAGTACGGACGAATGATAGAAGGCAATTTCATCATTGATTGTTTTGCCGGCAAGGAAGCCTGCAGCAAGTATCCCCAGGGTAAGCAACAGCATAAAGACTGCAAGCATAGTCAAAGCAATGGTATGAGGATAAAGGGACTTGCGGTAGCAGAGAAAGGCCAGGTAAAAGCTGAGCAAGCATACAGGTGCGGAGAAAATTACGAGTAACACGATTGAGGGTCCATTCTATATTCTGTGGCTTTTCCTCACCTTTTCAGGAGAAGAGTCAGCATATTGTTCAAGTCAGAGGGGGTGCTTTTGATAAAGTCTCAAGCAATGTAGCTCAATCAATAAACGACGTCAAAAAGTTATATTCGCGTTACCTTTCAAGAGACAAACAAAGACCGCCGTCAGTGAAGGACATTGACGGCAGTTTTTTTAACTTTTCATGCCAGTGTTATCTGCAGCCGACGTGCGTTTGGCTTCAAACCGGTGTCATAGTTGTACAGGCAGACTTTTTCTATTTGCGGGAACATTTCGTGGGACATTTCCGGTAGCACTCCAGACCTCATGACATTATCACACCTATTAAACTGAAAAGGGTCACCTTCTCATAACAGAAGATGACCCTTTAACCTCTTAGCGCCCCAAGGGGTATTTGAACTCACGTCGATGCTGGTCAACATAGCAACAACGCCCCCCACGTTCTTAGCTCAACGCTTGGTCGGATATTGTGCGTCAAGTTCCGATTGAATCAATTGTGCTAACTGTTTATAGCCAAACTGCTGCAGAGGCCTGCCATTGACAAAATACCCCGGAGTTTTTTGCACATTCAAGGTTTTCACATCAGCCATATCCTGTTCAATGATTTTTGCAATAGTTGGGGAATGCATATCTTTTTTGATCCGTTCGATATCCAAGCCTGCTCGAGGAAGAACTTCCCATAATCTTTCCGGCTGATAGTTATGGTGGCTGGCCCAGATATGCTGTGTTTTAAACATAAGCTCTAAGGTTTCCCAGTATTTCCCCTGCAATCTGGCGGCTTCAAGAATCTTGACAAAATTATCGGCACCATCATGGAATGGGGCGTAGCGCAGCACCAATTTGATTTTGCCGGGATTGGCAGCCATTGCCTGCTTAATAAAGGGTTCAAAGGCAGCACAGGTTTCACAGGCAGGGTCCATAAACTCAACGATAAAGACTTTTGCATCATCGCTGCCAAGTGTTGGGGAATGGTCTCTGACGAAAAGTTCGGCGTTTTTCTGGGCTAGAAAACCAAACTTTTCAGCCTGCTGGCCCTTATAATAGGAACTGCCTCCAATAAAGGCTAAAACCAAAAGGACACAGGTAAGCCCAACGAGCACGTATTTCATTTGGAAGTTCTCCTTTTAAGAAAAATCAAAAGTGCGACTAATGTAGAAAATGCGAGGAAAGAGAGCATCGGAATTGAAACAAAGCCAAACAGCTCAATATACTTTTCTGTACATGAAACGCCCTTTGAGCAGGGCTGGATATTCTCCGGAATGATTCCGGCATAGAGTAATGTGTGGTAAAAGGCCGTCAGCCCACCCGCTATCGAAAGAGGGAGCGCATATTTAATGACGCTTTTATCAAAAGTGGGAAAAAGACCTGCCGCTAAAATGAAGATCATCGGAAACAAGCATATCCGCTGATACCAGCACAGGACACAGGGTTCATACTCCAGAACAGAGCTGAAAAAGAGACTTATAGTGGTCGATACACTGACTAAAAGCCAGCCCAGGAATAGCAGCGTCCAGTTCGTCTTGTCCGCTTGATCAATTTGAGACATATTTAAAATCCTCCAAAATCAGGGAGAGAGTAAACATAAAGATCGGGGGAATGGTCTACGCAGCATAAGGACATTATCCTCTGACAGGAACCCACTGGTACAAAAACATAGTGACCGGCCCGAGCAGACTAAACATGAGCATGACACCAACCACCATCAGCATAACTCCGGTACCGATTTCAATGAGGCGAATGTGCTTACGGAAGCGCTTGAAAGCTGACAGAAATTGGTGAAACAGAAGGCCCGACAGCAAGAAAGGAAGACCCAGCCCCAGAGAATAGACCGCCAGCAAGCCGACCCCTTCGCCGACCTGACCGGAAGATGCGGCCACCACCAGAATTGACGCGAGAATCGGGCCGATGCAGGGCGTCCAGCCAGCCGCAAAAGCAACACCAACCAAGCAAGTCCCGGCAAAACCACTCGGTCTCTTATGCAAGTGAACCCTTTTTTCGCCGAGGAGGGCACTAAAATGGAACAGCCCGGTCATATGCACACCAAACAGGAAGATCAATATCCCACCGATCTTTTCTACCCAGCCCAGTCCCTCGCGCAGGTAGATCTGGATGCTACTGGAAGCGATACCGGCAATGGCGCCAAGCAGAACAAATACGGCGGAAAAACCGAGGATGAAGCATAAGGTGTGCAGCAGAACCGTCAGGCGAACCTTGGCATCCGGATGTTCATCATCAAGTTGGCTGAAAGACAGCCCAGTGATGTAGGTCAGGTACGAGGGGATCAAAGGCAACACGCAGGGTGAGGCAAACGATAAAATCCCGGCGGTAAACGCAATCCAATAGGTGATATCAGCTGTTTGCTGTAGCAATGTTGTTATCCTTTGATAAGGCTTTTGAAGTAGGTGATCGTTTTAAGACTCGACCAGTCAAGTGGACCAATGATTTTCTCTGCAACGGTCCCATCTTTGTTAACAATAAAAGACTCAGGAAACTTGAACACTCCATAACGTTTCTGCACGACACCTTTGTTGTCATATAGGATGGGAAAGCTGTAGGGGGTCTTTTCCAGGAAAGCGGGAACAATACCAGGACCATTTTCTTCTGTATTGATCGCCAGCATGACAAAATCATCGCCGGCAATGGCTTCGTTGAGTCTCTCCATTGAAGGCATCTCTTCTATGCATGGCGGACACCAGGTCGCCCAGAAATTGACCAGGACAACCTTGCCTCGCAAATCCGATAAAGAGACCTTGTTACCTTTTGTATCTTCAAGCTGGAAATCAGGGGCAAGATCACCGACAGCGACCGATTTGACCCATTCACTGGGGGGCCGTGAACTGCTTGAAGACACAAGATAGACAGAAGCACCAACCAACACGATAACAACGACCAGGACCAAATTACGCATAAGGAATCCTTCCAGTTCTGACAGCAACAATATGGGGCTCTGTATTCAAAAGCACAGCCCGTACTCCGAACGGTAAAATGACTTCTTTTTTCATCAAACCTCATTCTGAGAACGTTCCTTGTGCTGGCCAGGGGCAGGCCTCGCTCGGGGACAATCCCTTAACAATGCCACTACCCCCCGTAGGAATGCAAACCAGAAAGCACCAGGTTCACGCCAAGATAGCAGAAGATGGTTGCGGCAAAGCCGAAGATCGACAGCCAGGCCACGCGACGCCCTACCCAGCCACGGGTAAAGCGGGCGTGCAGGAAGGCAGCATAGATAAACCAGACGATCAGGCTCCAGGTCTCTTTCGGGTCCCAACTCCAGTAAGTGCCCCAGGCATAGTTGGCCCAGGCAGCGCCGGTGATGATACCTAGGGTCAGCATCGGGAAACCGATCATGATCGCCTTGTAGTTCAAATCGTCCAGGATCTTGGTGCTGGGGAACA